>JASLSL010000076.1 GCA_030743445.1 Alphaproteobacteria bacterium | reverse complement strand
GCGCGGGGGGCCCGCGTTGAGTCGCCCCCCCGCTTCCCCCCCGCCCCCGCCCCCCCCGCGCGCGCGCCCCCGGCGGCCCCCCCCCCCCCCCCCCCCCCCCCCCCCGCGGGGGGGTTGGTTGGGGGGGGGCCCCCTACTCCGCCGCCGGCGCCTCGGCCGCTAGCGGCTCGGTCAGTTCCGAAAGATCGTCCAACTCGTCGAGCCGCCAGAGCAGTTCCTCGGCGCGCGCCGCCCGCGCCGCACCCAGTACCGGGTCGGCGAGACCGCGAAACTTGCGCGAGACCGCCTCGTCGGACATCGGATTGGCCGGCGCGCCGTAAGGCTCCGGCACATAGGCCTGGTGGCTTTGCCCGTCCGCCATATGCACGGTCAGCTTCGCCGCGCGCTTCACCGGGTAGTCGGCCTCGCATTCGTCGTCGACCGTGACGTGGACCTTTGCGCAGTGACGGATCAGCGTATCGTCGGCGCGCGCCGCCTCGGTGAATTGCTCGAGGTCGACCGCGCCCTCGGCGAGCGCCGCGGCCATCGTGTAGGGATAGCTCATCTGGGCCGCCAACATGTCGCCCCAGCCGGTCGCCGCGTGGCTCTCGGCGAGGGCGTAGGTCGCGATCTCGATCCGCTCGACATCGTCCGGGTCGATCGAATGCGCCTCGCGAAGCTGCAGCATGCCGTCGATCCCCGGATGCAAATGGCGGCAGGCGGCATACGGTTTCATGTAGCAGTCGGCGACCGCGAACTCGTCGCCGAGCCCCGCCAGCAAATCGTCGATATCGCCCTCGCCCGCGAACGACGAGAAAATGCCGCCGTCCTCGGCCTCGATCACGCCCGCGGGTCCGGTCAGGCCGCGCTCGGCGAACAGCGCCACCATCAGCCCCTCGCGTGCGGCATGGCCCGGATGGGTGCGCTTGACCTCGCCGCCGCCGGAAAGGAAGGCGAAAACGCCGGCCGCTGAGCTGCCCGCCAACCCCAGGGCGTGGCCGATGCGGTCCGCGTCGAGGCCCCTGAGCCGCCCGACCGCGGCCGCCGCGGCAAGCACCCCCGCGACCGAGGTGTTGTGGAAGCCGCGATGGCGCGAGCGCGGGTGCATGCTGCGGGCGATCCGGGATGAGATCTCGTAGCCGACCGCGACCGCGGCGGCGAGCCTCTGGCCGTCGGCGCCGCTGCCGTGCGCCGCCGCCAGCAACGCGGGCACGATCACGCATCCCGGATGCACCGAGCCCTTGCGATAGCCGTCGTCGAGCTCCAATCCGTGGCTTGCGGTGCCCATGACGTAGGCGGCGGACAACGCATCCATGCGCCGCGCCAGGCCGGCCACCGGCACGTCGCCCGCACCGGCCGTCTCGGCGAGCGTCGCCTCGACGATGCCCGTGGCGCGTTGCGTCGCCCCGGCGATCATCGCGCCGACCGTGTCCAGCGTATGCCGGCGCACCGCATGGCGCGCCTCCTCGTCGAGATCGCCGTGGCCGAGACCGCTCGCGAATTCGGCCAGCAATCGGGTCGGACTCTCCACCTGTCCGGTCTTGGGTACCGCCATCTGCATAGTGCGTCTCCTTCGGTTGCGGCGATTATAGAGTCCTAATTGGAAAGTTGTCATTCCGGACGGCCTGACGGGCCGATCCGGAATCCATGCCTGAGAGCAACCGAAACGCGCCTTTGTGCCGTGGTGATGCGCTCAGGCATGGATTCCCGCTTTCGCGGGAATGACGATAAGGATTTTAGACGTTACACGCTGCGGGCGTGGCGGCCGGCGCTGTCATCGAGATAGCTGTCGAACGCGGCGCAGACCACGCGCAGCAGGGGCCGCGAATCCTGGGGCACGCGAACGATCGTGCCGGCCTCGAGATCGACGAGCCCGTCGTCCTGGAGGTGGGCAAGGCCTTCGAGCGCCGGCGCCAGGTCGTCGATCGACCGGCCGAACCGTTCACAGGTCTCGCCGAGATCGACCTCCAGGTCGCACATCAGCCGCTCGATCACCACCCGGCGCAGCCGATCGTCCTGGCTCAGCACGACGCCCCGGGCCGTGGCGAGCCTGCCGCCGCGGATCGCATCGCGGTAGCCGACGCTGTCGGCGATGTTCTGAACGTAGCCCTGCGGCAGCGCACCGATCGCCGAAGCGCCGAGGCCGATCAGCGCCGAGGCCTCGTCCGTTGTGTAGCCCTGAAAGTTGCGATGCAGGCGGCCCTCGCGCAGGGCTTTGACCAATGGGTCGCCCGGCAAGGCGAAATGGTCCAAGCCGATCGGCACGTAGCCCAATGTTCCGAGCCGGGCCGCCGCCGCCTCGAAGCAGGCGAGCCGCTCGCGCGCGTCCGGCAGGGAGGCTTCGTCGATCAGGCGCTGATGACGCTTCATCCACGGCACGTGGGCGTAGCCGAACAGCGAAATCCGGTCGGGTCCCAGGCCGGCCACCAGATCCACCGTCCACAATATCTTTTTCACGTCCTGGTGCGGCAATCCGAACATGAGATCGACGTTGATCGCCGAGATCCCGGCCTGGCGCAGCATCTCGAAAGCGCGCGAGTTGGCGGAGAACGGCTGCTTGCGGTTGATCGCCTCCTGCACGACCTGGTTGACGTCCTGGACGCCGAGGCTCGCCCGGGTCACGCCGGACCGCGCCATCGCGTCGACGATACCTTGATCGAGCGTCCGGGGATCCACCTCGACGGCGACTTCCGCATCCGGCGCGAAATCGAACCGCTGCCGCAGGACATCGATCAGCGCCTCGAAATCGTCGGCGGCGATGGCGGTCGGCGTCCCGCCACCGAAATGGACATGCGTGACCCACCGACGTCCGGGGAGCTTTTGCGCCACCAGGTCGATCTCGCCCAGCAGCAGCGTCTGGTAATCCGCGATCGGACCATAGCGGTTCACAACCTTCATGTGGCAACCGCAGAACCAGCACAGGCTCCGGCAAAACGGGACATGGATATAGAGCGATAGGGACGCGTCGTCCTCGAGCTCGGACATCCACCTGCCATAGACCTCCCCGTCGACGCCGTCGTGGAAATGCGGCGCCGTCGGATAGCTGGTGTAGCGCGGCACCTGACGGTCGTATTTATTGAGCAATTCCGGTCGCATGAAGGTCCATTATGTCGAATTCGCCACAACACGCGTTGACCCAGATCAACGTGGCGAATTTCGCCTGCGTCACGATGTCTCTTGCAAGATGCCGGCCCTGGAGATATTCACAGGGCCAGAATTGACGCGGTCGCGCGCCGCGATGGGACAATCTGGCGAATTCAACCCACAAGGGGGTCACAATGCGTTTTCAAAAGCTTCATGCGATCGGGCTTGTCGTGGCACTGGCGCTTGCCGCGGGACCGGCGCTGTCGGCCGATGCCAAGAAGGGCAAGAAGATCTACAACAAGTGCAAGGCATGCCATTCGTTGAAGAAGGGCAAGAAGAAAGTCGGCCCGACGCTGCACGGCGTCTTCGGCCGCAAGGCCGGGACCCTGAAGGGCTTCAAGTTCTCCAAGGCGATGAAGAAGTCCGGCATCGTGTGGGACGAGAAGACGATCG
>JASLSL010000075.1 GCA_030743445.1 Alphaproteobacteria bacterium | reverse complement strand
AGAGCCGTCCAAACATCACATTCGACTACGCATAACGTCTTCGAAAGGATACCCGAACGACACATACAGCGTCACAAACAATGCGACACGCGCCGCCCTCGCATCCCTTCCATTCATATCAACCATGTCAAAGAACGGAGCAGCCTGAACGGGCTCTTCGATCCCACGCCACGCTGCCGGAAACTGCGTCCACGCCAGGCGCGACCGCAACATTTGATTATATCCGAGGCGGCGACAACCCGCAACGGGCTCCGGTAGAAAAATCGAGTGTTGTAACCGGCCCTAAATCAGGCCGAGTTCGCGCAACTCGGCCGCCATTTCTGGCGGCAGATCGCCTTTGCCCCGCCGGCCTGTCCGATCCCTCGGCGCATCGGCCGGCTGCAAGTAGCGCCAGCCCTGAAACGCCCGATGCGGCCAGAATTCGGTTTCGACCAGCTTCGGGTCGATCAACATCCGGCAGAACGGCCGGCCTTCCTCGTCCTTGTCGCTCTCGAACCCGAGCAGCCGCTGGCGCACGCAGATGCGTCCCTTGACGACCCAATACATCGAGCCGCCGTCGAGCAGCAGTTCCTCCCGGCGCGGACGATTACGCGTACGGTGAAACAGCTTGCCCTTGCGAGAGCCCCGCCGCGACTCCTTGAGCCGCCGCTGCTGTACTTCGGCAAGGTGTTCGACGTCGCGAATGCCGACCGCCAGCTTGATGATGTGGAGCGTCATGTCCGAACCTTCATTGCACGCGCTTCGCGGTCAGCCGCTCGACCTGCTCGACCCGGCGACGCGTGGCCATGTCGCCCTTGCCCTTGATACGGCGCGTGACGATCGTATCCAATTCCGCAATGTGCCGGTTGGCGATTTCGAGGTCCTCGTCGCTAACCGCCACATCACGCGATTTTATGAACTCGTAAAGCGAGCTCGCGAGCCGGGTGATCAGCGGATAGCCGAAGCTGCCGCCCTGACCGCGCATGTTATGGCCGATTCGAATCACCGCATCCAGGGTCTCGTGTCCACGTCTCGAATCGTCGGCCGCCGCGCGAAGCAGTTCCTTCAGGCGCTCGACGTCGTCGCGCACCCAATCGATGTAATCGTCGGAGAAGGCGGCGACGGCGGCCTCGGCGCGCGCGATCGCCTCGGGGTCGAGCCCTTCGAGATCGGGATCGTCGTTCGCGCCGTTTTCCATGCCAGAAGGCAAGCCTTTCCGGTCCCACCGCAGTATGCCCAAGCCCGTCGTCGCACAAGGGAAGTTCCCGCCGAGCCGCGTTCAAGAAAGCCCGACCCACGAGCCCGAGTCAAGGCGATGCCGGGGCCCCGCGGCGGACGTCGGCAAAGCCAATATTGCGGTTCAGTCCGCGGCCTCGAAAGCGATGAGTTCCGCGCCTTCCGGCACCTGATCGCCGAGCGCGAAGCGGATCGCGGCGACGGTGCCACTGGCTGGTGCGGTAATGGTGTGCTCCATCTTCATCGCCTCGAGCACCATCAACTGCTGCCCGGCTCGCACCGAGTCGCCTTCGGCGACTTCGATCGAGATGATTCGGCCCGGCATCGGTGCGGTCAGCCGGCCGCCGCTTGCATCGTGGCGGGCCGTCGCGGCGAGCGGATCGACGAGCTCCAGACGGTGATTGTGCCCATGGGTAAAGACGATGCGTTCGTCGCCATGGGCCACCACCGAGGCGGCAATCCGGGCGCCATCGAGATCGGCGAGCAGGGTTCCGTCGTCGCGGAGGTCGCCCTGCGCTCGCAAGCTGTCCTCGGCGAGGTCGAGCATATAGTGGTCGTCCTCGAAGTGGGCGCGGACGACCACGGTCTCCGCGCCATCGAGGAACCGGAGCTCGGTATAGCTGCGATCGTTGAGCCGCCATCCGTCGATCCGGTGCCAGGGCGAATGCGGATCCGCGCCCTCAGCCGCCGTCTCGCCCGCCGCCTTCTCTCGACGCAACAGCTCCGCCAGCGCCGCCAGCGCCAAGACCTGCGTCGTCGCCGGCCGGACCTCCGGAATGACGTCGTCGCTGTGGCGTTCGATGAAGCCGGTATCGACCTCGCCGCGGACGAAGGCGGCGTTCGCCGCCGCGGCGTATAGGAAGGTGAGATTGGTGGTCGGCCCGACGACCTCGATCTCGCCGAGCGCCCGGCGCAACCGCGCCAACGCCGCCTCGCGGTCGGTGTCCCAGGCGATCACCTTGGCGATCATCGGATCGTAATGGACCGTGACCTCGTCGCCCTCGCGGATACCGGCGTCGATGCGGACATGCGCATTTTCCCCCGGAAACCGCAAATGCTCGAGCTTGCCCGGCGAGGGCATGAAGTTGCGTCGCGGGTCCTCGGCGTAGAGACGCGCCTCGACCGCGTGGCCGGCGAGCGCGATCTCGTCTTGCTTCAGTGGCAGTGCCTCGCCCGCGGCGACCCGGATCTGCCATTCCACCAGGTCGAGGCCGGTGATCATCTCGGTCACCGGATGCTCGACTTGGAGGCGCGTATTCATCTCCATGAAGTAGAAGGCGTCGGGCGAGCCCATGCGCTCTGCCTCGACCAGGAATTCGACGGTGCCGGCGCCGACATAGTCGATCGCCTGGGCCGCGGCGATCGCCGCCCCGCCCATCTCGGCCCGCATCTCTGGCGTCATCCCGGGCGCCGGCGCTTCCTCGATCACCTTCTGGTGGCGGCGCTGGATCGAGCAGTCGCGCTCGAAGAGATGCACCGTATTGCCATGGCCGTCGGCGAAGACCTGGATTTCCACATGACGCGAGCTGGCGAGATACTTCTCGATCAGCACCGTCTCGTCGCCGAATCCCGCCTTGGCCTCGCGCTTGGCGCCGGCGAGCGCGTCGTCGAAAGCGCCATCCTCCTCGACGATCCGCATGCCCCGGCCACCGCCCCCGGCCGACGCCTTGATCAGCACCGGATAGCCGATCTTGCCCGCTTCCCGCTTCAGGACCTCGGGATCCTGGTCGTCGCCGTGATAGCCCGGCAGGATCGGCACATCGGCTCGCTCCATCAGGCGCTTCGATTCGTTCTTCGAGCCCATGGCGCGGATCGCATCCGCCGGCGGGCCGATGAAAGCGAGGCCGGCCTCGGCGCAGGCCTCGGCGAAACCGGCGTTCTCGGAGAGGAAGCCGTAGCCCGGATGGACCGCGTCGGCACCCGCCGCCCGCGCCGCCTCGACGATATTCTCGATCACCAGGTAGCTCTCGTTCGCCCGCGCGCCACCGATGTGGCGCGCCTCGTCGGCAACCATTGTGTGCAGCGCCTCGGCGTCGGCGTCCGAATAGACCGCGACCGTCGCGATTCCGAGCCGCCGGGCAGTGCGGGCGACGCGGCAGGCGATCTCTCCCCGGTTGGCAATCAGGATTTTCGAGAACATGGCGGCATTACTCCGGATACCAGGCAGGCTTGCGCTTCTCGATGAAGCTCTGGAAACCCTCGGCCGCCTCTTCCGATTGGCGCTTGGCCGAATGCGCCTTGGCGAGGGAGGCCACAAAATCGTCGCCGACCCGAAGCCCGGCGACATCCAGGATCATTGCCTTGGTTTCGGCGACCGCGTCGGGGCCGTTGAGCAGGATCGCATCGATGATCGGCGCCGCCGCCGCGTCGAGCCCGCCCTCGGGACAGACGTCGTGGACGAATCCCATGCGCTTGGCCTCGATAGCGCCGAAGCGCTCGGCGGTCAGCGCATATCGGCGCACCTCCTGGGCACCCATCGCGGCAACGAGTTGCGGGACGATCGGCCCGGCGACAACGCCCCAACGCACCTCGGTAATCGCGAAGACCGCATCCTCGCTGGCGACGACGATGTCGCAGGCCGCCGCCATCCCGACCCCGCCGCCGAAACACCCGCCATGAACCAGCCCCAGCGTCGGCTTCGGGAACTCGTTGAGATCGCGGATGCACGACGTGGTGAGCCGCGACATGGCGTCGTTCTCTGCCGCCGACAGGGTCGCCGTCTGCTTCAGGAATTTGAGGTCGGCCCCGGCCTGGAAGTGCTTGCCGTTGCCGCGCAGCACCAGGCAGCGGACCGCGTCGTCGGCGGCGAGCCCGGGTAGCGCCGCTTGCAGCGCCTCCAGCAATTCGCGGTTATAGGCGTTGTTCACCTCGGGCCGGTTCAGGGTCACGGTGGCGACACCCCGGCCATCGGTTTCGGTTAGAAGAAGTTGATCGGTCATGTCCTTACATCCTGAAGACGCCGAAGTCGGTCTTTTCGATCGGCGCGTTGAGCGCGGCGGAAATGCCGAGCGCCAGGGTCGCCCTTGTCTCGGCCGGATCGATGATGCCGTCGTCCCAAAGTCTGGCACTGGCGTAATAGGGATGCCCCTGGTGCTCGTATTGCTCCCGG
>JASLSL010000074.1 GCA_030743445.1 Alphaproteobacteria bacterium | reverse complement strand
GAACCGCCTCGCCGAGGCCGATACCAACGAGATGGAATGGGTCGCCTCGCCCTCGGAAGGGGTCGAGCGCAAGATGTTGGAGCGCGACGGCGACGAGGTCGCGCGGGCGACGACCATCGTGCGCTTCGCGCCCGGCAGCTCGTTCCCGGAACACGAACACGGTGCGGGCGAGGAGTTCCTGGTGCTCGAGGGCACGTTTTCCGACGAGACCGGCGACTATCCGGCCGGCACCTACGTGCGCAACCCCAAGGGCACGGCCCACGCGCCGTCCTCGAAGGAAGGCTGCACGATCTTCGTCAAGCTGCGCCAATTCCAGGACGGCGACGACAAGCAGGTGGTGGTCGACACCAATTCCGCCGAATGGCAGGCGCACGAGGCCGAAGGTTTTACCTTCCTGCCGCTGCATCAGTACGGCGAGGAGAATGTGCGCCTCAGCCGTTATGCGCCCGGAACCCGCTTTCCGTTCCACCCGCACCCACTCGGCGAGGAAATCTTCGTCATCGACGGCGTGCTGACCGACGAGAAGGGCAACTATCCCGCCGGCACCTGGATTCGCTTCCCTTCCGGCAGCGGCCATCGCCCGTTCAGCTACGAAGGCTGTACCATGTACGTCAAAAGCGGCCACCTGCCGCCACAGCCCCCGGAAGCGGACGCCTGACCCCTACTCCGCCGCCCGGCGCTCGGGGTCGTCGGGCACCGGCTCGCGCATGGTGACGAACTCCTCGGCCGCGGTCGGGTGGATGCCGATGGTGGCGTCGAACACCGCCTTGGTGGCGCCCGCCTTCAACGCGATGCCGAGCCCCTGGGTGATCTCGCCCGCATCGGGACCGACCATGTGACAGCCGACCACCCGGTCGCTCGCCCGATCGACGATCAGCTTCATCAGCGTCTTCTCTTCGCTGCCGGTCAAGGTGTGCTTCAAGGCGGTGAAGGTCGAAATGTAGACGTCGACCTCGCCGTACTTGTCGCGCGC
Source organism: Alphaproteobacteria bacterium (assembly GCA_030743445.1). Lineage (GTDB taxonomy): Bacteria > Pseudomonadota > Alphaproteobacteria > UBA8366 > UBA8366 > JASLSL01. Next base: position 11,847 of record JASLSL010000074.1, on the reverse strand, counting down.
CTGGGCCTCGGTCAGGCCGACCGTACCGATCGGCGGCTGGCTGAAGACGGCGGTCGGAATGCCGTGGTAGTCGGCGCCGGTCGGCTCGCCCTCGAACAGCGTCTTGACCACCGCCATGCCCTCGGCGAGCGCCACCGGGGTCAGCTGCACCCGGGCGATGACGTCGCCGATGGCGTAGATCGAGTCGACCGAGCTTTTGAAGTAGTCGTCGACCACCACGGCGCCCTTCCGGTCGAGCTCGACCCCGGCCTCCTCGAGGCCGAGGCCGGCGGTGTTCGGCGCGCGGCCGGTGGCGTAGAGGATCAGGTCGGTCTCGAGCTCGCTGCCGTCCTCGAGCTCGGCGAGCAGCACGTCGCCCGACCTCTCGATCCGCGCGACGTTGCAGTTGAAGCGCAGATCGATCCCGGCCTTGCGCATCTCGTCGGCGAGGAAGTGCCGCACGTCGTCGTCGAAGCCGCGCAAGAAGACCGGGCCGCGATAGAGCTCGGTCACCTCGACCCCGAGCCCGTGCAGGATGCCGGTGAACTCGACCGCAATATAGCCGCCGCCAACGACGATCGCCCGCTTCGGCAGGCGCTCCAGGTGAAATACCTCGTTCGAGGTGATCGCGTGCTCTTTGCCCGCGATTTCGGGGACCACCGGCCAACCGCCGGTCGCGACCAGGATGTACTGCGCCGTGACTCGGCGGCCGTCGACCTCGACCGTGTGCGGGTCGGCAACGGTGGCGCGGGCGCGGAAGATCTCGACCCCGGCGTTCTCCAGCAAGCGCACATAGATGCCGTTGAGCCGTTCGATCTCCTTGTCCTTGTTGTCGCGCAGCGTGTTCCAGTCGAAGGTGGGCTCGCCGACGCTCCAGCCGTACCCGGCCGCGTCCTCGAAGTCGTGGACGTAATGCGAGGCGTAGACGAACAGTTTCTTCGGGATGCAGCCGACATTGACGCAGGTGCCGCCCATGTCGCTATCCTCGGCGACCGCGACCCGGGCCCCAATATTGGCCGCGAAGCGCGCCGCCCTGACCCCGGCCGAGCCGGCGCCGATGACGAACATGTCGTAGTCGTATTTGGCCATGGGTCGCGGGCCCTCGCTGATGGATGCGCTACGCCCGAAGGCGCGGTTCATCTATATATAGGCTGGAGCCAGAAAGGAAACCGCGCCCGTGCCCGGCCAACCCTCGACCGATCGACCGACGCTCCGCATGTGCGTCAACTTCCGCGCCGGCGACAAGCTGCCGTCTTGCGCGGCGCGCGGCAGCCGCGAGATGGTGGCCGCCCTGAGCGCGGGCATCGAGGCGCGCGGCCTGCCCTTCGAGGTCGAACTCGTCCATTGCATGACCAAATGCCACCTCGGCCCGACCGTGCGCGTTCTCCCCGAGGGCCCCTGGATCATGGGCATGCAGGTGGCGGACGTGCCGCGGGCGCTGGACTTGCTCGAAGCCGGCAAGGTCGAGGAGTTGGCGGCGGCCTTCCCGCTGCCGACGGACGACCCCGACGCCGGGGGCTGAATCGCGGCTACTAGCGGCCAGCCTCGCGCGTGCGCCGGTCGATCATGGTCTGACGCCGCAGCACCGGTTCCGGCCACTTGCTCTTGATGAAGGCCAAGACGGCCCAGATCTCCCGATCCGTCAACTGACCCTCGAACGGCGGCATGGTGCTCTTGAAGCCGGGCGGCGCGTTCCGTTACCCACCGAACTTGGTGACCTCGAACAATTGCCGGTCCGGATGGTGCCAGGTATGGCCGCTCGCGTCGTGCGGCGGCGCCCGCAGGCTGCCGTCGGGCAGCCGCACCCGCCAGTTTGGCTGGCCTTCGAGGTTCTTGCCGTGGCATTCGGCGCAGTACCGGGCATAGGCCGGCTCGCCGAGCGCGACCAATTCGGCATCCATGGGATCGGCGCCGTCGATGCCGCCTTCCGAGGTCATTTGCTGGAATACCGCGACACCGAGTGCCGCGACCGCGATCGGCGCCAGGACAAGGACCCGTTTGCGCCAGGGGGTGTCGGTTCGATCGGCCATCGCGTATTCGGTCTTGGCCTACCGGCGCTGCATCGGCCCGCCGGGCATGCCGGGTCCCATGCGCCGGCCGGGCATCCCGCCGCCGTGATGGCGCTGGTGCATTTCGGCGTGATCCATCTGTTTCCGGATCGCTTCCGGTATTTGGTCTTCGGTCAGCTTTACCTGCTCCGCCCGGTTGAACAGGAATGCCGCCATATGGGCCGCTTCCTGCACCCCGACCTTGGTCTGCTTGCCGAAATGCATGCGTTGCATCGGCGCCATCAGTTGGGCCTCGTTCCACATCTCGGCGAGCAGCACGGCGGCGGCGACGGCCGGGTCCTTGGGTCCGGCAACGTAATTCAACGGATGCGGGCCGCCGACCCCGTTGACCTTGTGGCAGGCGACGCAGGCCTTTTTGACAAAGAGGTCGCGGCCCACCGCCGGATCGGCGGCGGTGACCTCGATATCGCTGACGTCCTTGGGTTCTTTCTTTCGACTTTCGTCATCCGCCCAGGCGCCGCCAGAGATCGCGGCGAACACCGCGACGGTCAGGAACCAACTTCGGATCATGTGACTATCCCGAACATTCGAGGTCATTCGGGCGACCCTATCCCATCCGGCTACTGGAAGGTCAACGCGATTTATTCCACCGTGACGCTTTTCGCGAGGTTGCGTGGCTGGTCGATGTCGGTGCCTTTGGCGACGGCGGCGTGGTAGGCGAGCAGTTGCACCGGAATGGCATAGAGGATGGGTGCGACGAACGGGTCGACGGTCGGCAGCGTGATGCTGGCGGTCGGCTTGGCCTCGGCCTCGAGCCGGCGGACGCCCTCGCGATCGGAGAGGAAGATCACCTTGCCGCCGCGCGCGATCACCTCCTGCACGTTGGCCGCGGTCTTCTCGTACAAGGGGTCGTTGCCGGGGGCGATGACGATCACCGGCACGCCCCCGTCGATCAGCGCGATCGGCCCGTGCTTCATCTCGCCGGCGGCATAGGCCTCGGCATGGATGTAGGAGATTTCCTTCAGCTTCAGCGCGCCCTCGTGGGCGAGCGCGAAGCTCGTCCCGCGGCCGAGGTAGAGCACGTCGCGCGCCTCGGCGACCCAGCCAGCGATGTCGCGGATCGCCTCGTCGTGGTTCAGCACCTCGGCGGCGCGGCCCGGCACCTCGGCGAGGGCCAGCGACAGCTCGGCCTCGCGCGCCCTGTCGATCGTGCCGCGCGCCCGCGCCACGGCGATGGCGAGGCAGGCGAGCACGGTCAGCTGGGTCGTGAACGCCTTGGTCGAGGCAACGCCGATCTCGGGCCCCGCCAGGGTCGGCAGCACGGCGTCGGATTCCCGGGCGATGGTCGACTCCGGCACGTTGACGATCGACAGCACGAACTGCTCCTGCGCCGCCGCGTAGCGCAACGCCGCGGTCGTATCCATGGTCTCGCCCGACTGGCTGATAAAGAGCGACAACCCGCCCTTCTCCATCGGCGCCTCGCGGTAGCGGAACTCGGAGGCGACGTCGATCTCGACCGGCAGCCGCGCCAGCCCCTCGAGCCAGTACTTCGCGACCAGCCCGGCGTAATAGGCGGTGCCGCAGGCGCTTATCGTCACCTTGGGAATCGAGAAGAAGTCGCAGTCGAGCGGCGGCAGGGTGATGGTGCGGGTCGCCGGGTTCAGCATCGAGTGCAGCGTGTCGCCGATCACCGCCGGCTGCTCGAAGATTTCCTTCTGCATGAAGTGGTCGTAATTGCCCTTGCCGATCTTGGCGCCCGACAGCTCGGTCTCGACCACCGGCCGCTCGACCGCCTTGCCCGCGCCGTCGCGGATCGCCGCGTCCCCGGTCGAGACGACAGCCCAGTCGCCCTCCTCGAGGTAGCAGATGCGCTGGGTCAAAGGCGCCAACGCCAGCGCATCGGAGCCGAAATACATCTCGCCGTCGCCGTAGCCGATCGCGAGCGGGCTGCCGCGCCGTGCGCCGATCATCAACCCGTGGTGCCCGGCGAAGATCAGCACCAGCGCGAACGCCCCTTCGAGCCGCGGTAGGGCGGCGGCGACCGCCTCCTCGGGCGACTTGCCGTCGCGCACGAAGCGGGTCACGAGATGGGCCACGACCTCGGTGTCGGTATCGGTCTCGAAGTTGTCGCCGCCGAGTTCGTCGCGCAACTGCTGGAAGTTCTCGATGATGCCGTTGTGGACCACGGCCACGCCATCGGTCGCGTGCGGGTGTGCGTTCTCCTCGCTCGGGACGCCATGGGTCGCCCAGCGCGTGTGGCCGATGCCGATGGTGCCGTCGATCGGTTCCCGGTCGAGCAGTTGCTCCAGGTTCACCAACTTGCCCTCGGCTCGGCGGCGGTCGATCGAGCCGTTGACCAGGGTCGCGACGCCGGCAGAATCGTAGCCCCGGTATTCGAGCCGCTTCAGCCCTTCGAGCAGCAGCGGGGCGACCGGCGCCTTGCCGATGATGCCGATGATCCCGCACATCAGCTTTTCTTGCCCTTCCTGGATGCCTTGCCCTTCTTGCCGGCCTTCTTGCCTTCCTTGCGGGCCTCGCCCTCGGCGCGGATTTTCCTGGCCCGGCCCGGCAGGTCGACCTGGACCGCGCGCTCGATCGCCAGCGCGTCCTTGGCGACGTCGCGGGCGATGGTGCTGCCGGCCCCGACGATGGCGCCGTCGCCGATCTTCACCGGCGCCACCAGCGCCGTGTTCGAGCCGATGAAGGCGCCCTTGCCGATCACCGTCCGGTGTTTCTCGAAGCCGTCGTAGTTGCACGTGATGGTGCCGGCCCCGATGTTGGCGCCGGCACCAATCTCGGAATCGCCGAGGTAAGTCAGGTGGTTGGCCTTCGCCCCCTCGCCCATGATTGCGTTCTTGACCTCGACGAAGTTGCCGATATGCGCGCCCGAGCCGATCTCGGTCCCGGGGCGTAGCCGGGCGAATGGCCCGACGACAGCACCCTTGCCGACCGAGGCCCCTTCGAGATGGCAGAACGCCTTGATCTCGACCCCGTCGGAGACGCTGACCCCGGGCCCGAAGACGACGTTGGGGCCGACCACGACGTCCCGGCCGAGCGTGGTGTCGTGGCTGAACCAGACGGTGTTCGGATCGGCGAGGCTGGCGCCCTCTTCCTCCATTGCGCGAAGGCGCCGCGCCCGTTGCCATTCGGCCTCGGCCCGGGCCAGATCGGCGCGGCTGTCGACGCCGAGGGTTTCGCGCTGGTCGGCCTCGACCACGGCGCACGCAAGCCCGCCGGCGCGCGCAAGTGCTACCACGTCGGTCAGGTAGAACTCGCGCTTGGCGTTGTCGTCGCCGACACGGTCGACAAGGTCGAACAGCCGTGCCGCGTCGATCGCCATGGCGCCGCCGTTGCAGAGGTCGATCGCGCGCTCGTTGTCGCTTGCATCCTTGTCCTCGACGATTGCCTGCAGCACGCCCGCGCCATCGACGACGAGCCGGCCGTAGCCGGAAGGATCGGCCGCCCGGAAACCGAGCACGACGACCGCGGTCCCGGCCTCGCGCGCCCTGACCATCTGTTTCAGCGTCTCGGTTCGAACGAAGGGATCGCCGCCATAGAGCACCAATACAGTGCCGTCCTCGAAACCTTTGAGCGCCTTCTGCGCCGCCTTGACCGCGTCCGCCGTCCCCGCCTGTTTTTTCTGCACCGCGGTCGGATAGGGCGACACGGCTTCCGCGACCGCCTCCATCTTCGGCCCGACGATCACGACCGCAGGCTTGGGCTCGAGCGGCGCCACCGCGCCGAGCACGTGCCGCACCATCGGCTGGCCCGCGAGCGGGTGCAGGACCTTGGGCAGGTCCGACTTCATGCGCGTGCCCTTGCCCGCGGCGAGGATGATGGCGGCGGTTTTTCCCTTGGTCATCGGCACTCTTGGCGATACAACCGGCGTTTCACGATTGGCGCGGGAAGTTGCCATAGCCTCCGGCGCGCGCCAAATCACGAATTGTTTCGAGGTTTTGCAGGTCCCCTTCGATGGCCAATTCGACCGACTCGCGCCCTGACCCCACCTGCGCCCTTCTGTTCGACCTCGACGGCACGCTGGTCGACACCGCGCCCGATCTCGCGGGCGCCCTCAACGGCATCCTGCGGGAGCACGGCCGCGAGGCCCTGGCGCTCGACGACGTCAAACACTTGGTCGGTGACGGGGCCGTGGCGATGATCGAGCGCGGATTCGAGGCGACCGGTGGGCTGCCGGACACGCTCGAGAACCTGCGTCTCAGGTTCCTCGAGATCTACGCCGCGACCCTGACCGCGAACACGCGCCCTTACCCGGGAGTTGTCGCGACCCTGGAGAATTTTCACGCCGCCGGGCACCCGATGGCGGTCTGCACCAACAAGCCCCAGGCGCCGAGCGAGGCGATCCTCGAAGGGCTCGACCTGGTGCGGTTCTTCGGCGCGACCGCGGGCGGCGACCGCTTCCCGGTGCGCAAGCCCGATGGCGGCCACATTACCGGCCTGTTGGAGCTGATTGGTGCCGGCACCGGCGCCGCGGTGATGATCGGCGACAGCATGAACGACGTCGCCGCGGCGCGCGCCGCGGACATTCCGGTGATCGCCGTGAGTTACGGTTATACGGTGGTGCCGGCCGCGGAGTTCGGCGCCGACGCGGTGGTCGACAGCTTCGATGAAATCCCGGCCGCACTCGCGACGTTGCCGGGTTTCGGCTAGGGCCTGTCTAGCCGCCGATCGCGACCAGGACCGGGGCGGGTTCCGCCTCGAGGGTCGTATCCTGGTTCAACGGCGGATCGAGGCTGGCCATGAGGTCGCCTTCGACCTCGAGCCGCGGCGCATCGCCACCGCCCTGGCAGTGCAGCATGATGTGGGTCGCGCCCATCTCTCGGGCGGACTCGCACATGTCGTCTTCGAGGATCGCCTCGGCGAAGTTGTCGGTCTCGCCGATAAAGAAGATTTGCCAATTGTCGGAGCCGTTCACGGTCCGGGCGTAGGCGTAGACGCCAGGGGCCGCGGGCAGGTTCTCTTCGAAGGAATAGGCCCAGAAAGCGTAGGGTCGTGCCGACAGGCCTTGCCAGGTGGTCATGCGGTGCGACGCGAGGGGCTTGATCTGTGCGTCTGCGCTGGACATATCGGATCACCTTCCGTTCGTGCGTGGAAATGGTGTGCCAATCGCCGTGATTTCTTGCATCAACTGTGCCAGCCCCCTGAGAACCCGCACCACATACCGGTTTTCGAACAGACCCGTCGCACCGCGCGCCGTGCGCCGTATCATCGCGCGAACGTCCGTTTGGAACTGTCGGATGTGCCGGTGGGGGAACGCCGCGGACCGCTTGGAATTCCGCGGGTCGGGATGGTGGAGGGAAGAAAACATCCTCCGAGTTGCGCCAGGTCTGGGGCCAATTTGCCCTTCAACTTCGTTAAGATTGGCGAAGCGTTTATTGTTGAAGTATTGGAACGTAAAGCATTCGTTTATAGAAGTAAACATAGCTTTTCGGCCTTTTCAAATAAAACGCCCCCGAGTCCTTTCCGAGTCGCTCGTACGTTTGCCTGGTATTTTATGCAAGGACCAGGGTGGTTTTTTCCGCCGCGCCGGGCAAACCGGACGATCTTTCCCGTGCGCCGTTAACCATACTGGAGGGGCGTTAACGAATGCTGAACGGCGGTGCGCCGGGGGTGCGCTTGACTCGGGCCCGGCCCGTTCGTACATCACACCGACCGCACGGGATTGCAGGGCGCGTAGCTCAGCGGTAGAGCGCTCGTTTCACATGCGAGAGGTCGCTGGTTCAAACCCAGCCGCGCCCACCATTTTTCACTTGCTAGGAGTGACCTTCGATCACGGCCGGGTTTCGTCTGTTTGTTGAATTTGCGCGCGTTCGCGCGCGGGCCCAGCCGCGCCCACCATTCCCTGTTTCCGCGTGTCCTTCCCGCGAGGTGTAACTGAATGCAGCTCGGCTATTTCGCGATGCCGCTCCACCCGCCGGAGCGCGACTATGGAGAGGTGCTGGAGGAGAACCGCCAGGCGATCATCCTGGCCGACAAGCTGGGTTATTCCGAGGCCTGGATCGGCGAGCACCTCACCTCGATCGGCGAGCCGATCACCCACCCCTTCATGTTCTTCGCGACGGTCCTTTCGGAAACCAAGCAGATCAAATTCGGCTCGGCGGTGCTGAATTTGCCCTACCACCACCCGGCGCACCTCGCGATGCAGCTCGCCATGTTCGACCACCTCTCGGGCGGGCGCCTGATGATTGGGGTCGGGCCCGGCGGCCTGCCGAGCGACACCGAGTTCTTCGGCATTTCCCCCGACGATGGCCACCGCATGATGGTCGAGAGCGTCGACCTGATGATCCGGATTTGGACCGAGGACCCGCCCTACGACATCGAGGGCGAGTTCTGGGACATGCATCTCCACGACTTCGTGCTGCCCCATATCGGCGTCGGCCGCACCCCGAAGCCGCTGCAAAAGCCACACCCGCCGATCGCCTACGCGATGCGCAGCCCCAAGTCGGGCGCGGCGCGGCTCTGCGCCGAGCGCGACTGGATCCCGATCTCGGGCAACTTCGTCCCCTCGGGCTTCATCCGTAGCCAGTGGGACGATTTCGAGAACCAGTGCGCCGACCTCGGCAAGACCGCCGACCGCGACAGGTGGCGGGTCGCGCGCTCGATCCTGGTCGCCGAGAGCGACGGCCAAGCGAGCGACTACGTGGCGCAGGAGGAAGGCGGGTTTAGGTTCTACTTCCAGTACCTCCGCACGTTGGAGGTCCGGCGCCAGATGGCCGACACGACGACGGCCGAGTTCCAGGCCGAGGTCGCCACCAGGGTCAACGAAGCGCTCGAGGACCAGGTGATCGCGGGCTCGCCGGCGACGGTGCTCGACAGGCTCGTCGCGTTGCACGACGAGCTCGGCTATTTCGGCACCCTGATCGCGACCGGCCACGACTGGGACGATGCGGCGCTCTGGCAGGGCTCGATGGCGCGGCTGGCCGAGGACGTCATGCCAAAGTTCCGCCAGCACGCGGAAGCGGCGCGGTGAAGGGAATGTGAGATCGAAAGGACCGTGACCCATCTTGCGACCGATATCCTGGTGGTCGGGGCCGGCGGTGCGGGGATGTACGCCGCGGTCTCGGCCGCGCGCGAGGGGGCGTCCGTGGTGCTCGCCGACAAGAGCCTGGTCGGGCGCGGCGGGGCGACGATCATGGCGCAGATGACCGTGGCCGTCGCGGTCGGCGAGCAGGAGCCCGACGACTGGACCCACCACCTCGCCGATACGCTCGCGGCCGGGCGCGGACTCTGCAACGAGGAGCTCGCCCAGATCCTGTGCCGCGAAGCGCCCGACCGGATTCGCGAGATGGACACCTGGAAGGTCGGCTGGGCGCGAGAGGATGACCACATGCGCCAGGTCATGGCCCCGGGCCATGGCATCCGGCGCTGCGTCTATGTCGACTTCCTCAACACCGGGCCCGCGGTCGCCAAGACGCTGCGGACCCGGGTCGCGCGGTCGGACGCGATCACCCGGATCAGCGAGCTCGCGGTCGTCGACCTCGTGGTCCGCCAGGGACGGGTGCTGGGCGCGGTCGCGATCAACCTCGCGGACGGGGCGCCGGTGACGATCGCCGCCAAGGCGGTGATCCTGGCCGCCGGCGGCCTGACCAAGCTCTACCGGCGCAATAGTGCTTCGGCCAATATGGGCGGCGATTCCTATGCGCTGGCACTGCGCGCCGGGGCCGAGCTCGTGGACATGGAGTTCGTGCAGTTCTTCCCGATCGGCCATCTCGCACCCCGGCTCGTCGGCATGGACCCGATCATGTGGGACCCGTTCCGCTACAAGCTCGGCGGGCGATTGCTCAACGGCGAGATGGAGGAGTTCATCGAGAACTACGGCGCCAGCGATTCCGGCGTCTACACCGCGCCGCGCGACATCGCCAGCTTCGCCATCCTGAGCGAGGTCGCCGCCGGCCGCGGCTCGCCCGCCGGCGGCGCCTACCTAAGCTTCACCCACATCCCCGAGCCCGAGCTGCGCCAGGCCTTCGGCCCGGTGATCGACCGGCTCTTGGCCAACGGCATCGACCTGACCCGCCGCCCGATCGAGGTCTCGCCAATCGCCCACTACCACATGGGCGGCATCCGGGTGAACGGCGAGATGGAAAGCCGCATCGAAGGGTTGTTTGCCGCCGGCGAGGCGGTCGGCGGGGCGAACGGCGCCAACCGGCTATCCGGCAACGCGATCAGCGAGACCTTCGTGTTCGGCGAGCGGGCCGGGCACTTCGCCGCCACCAAGGTGGCCGCCAGGGCCACCGGCCTGGACTTCGAATGGGACCATGCATTGGCCAAGCCCGCGCTCGACGGGATCGCCGCGCTCGAGGCGCGCGACGAAGCCAAGGGACCCGGCGCGGGCCCGCTCTTCACCGAGCTGCAGTCGATGATGTGGGACCATGTCGGGCTGCTGCGCGACGCGGCCGGGCTCGAGCAGGCGCTCGCCCGCTTGGTCCGGATGCGGACGGTCGACCTGCCGGCGCTCGGCACGCCCGGCAGCCATCGCTTCGCCATCACGGTGCAGGACTGGTTCGACCTGCGCGCCTCGCTGCTCGCGGCCGAAGCGATCACGGCGAGCGCCCTCGCGCGGACCGAGAGCCGCGGCGCCCACCAGCGCGAGGACCATCCCGAGACCGACCCGTCCCTGGAGAAAAACCAGACGGTCCAGCTCGAGGACGGCGAGATCGCGACCGATTGGGTCGATGTCGTCCGGGCGCCGTTCGAGCTCGCATCCCTGGAGGCGGCGGAATGACCGACCGAACGGTCACTCTCAACGTGCGGCGCGGGGAGGCCGGCGGGGAGTCGCGCATCGAGTCCTTCGAGGTGCCCTACGCCGAGAACATGTCGGTGCTCGACGCGCTGATCTGGATCCGCGCCTACAGGGACGCCTCGCTCGCGATCCGCTATTCGTGCATCAACGCCAACGCCTGCAAGGAATGCATGGTGCGGGTCGACGGCAAGGTCGCCTATGCCTGCACCGCGCGGCTCGGCGCCGGCGAGGCGACGGTCGAGCCGTTGTCGAACAAACCGCTGCTGCGCGATCTGGTGACCGACATCACCCCGCCGAAGGAGACCCTGGCGCACGCGCTGGCCGGCGAGGATTAAGGTCCGCGAAATCCTCCCATAGTCGTCATTCCGGACTGCGCGAAGCGCTGATCCGGAATCCATGCCTGAGCCATCGGAACGCTTCGACCGCTCAGGAATGAATTCCCGCTTTCGCGGGAATGACGGTTAGGTTTGGGCCTCGCACCAGCGGCGCCACATCCGGCGGAATTCGGCGCTGAGGTCCCGGACATAACCGGCTTCATCCATGATCGCGGAATTCTGGAAGCGCTCGCGCAGCCCGGTGCGGACCTCGGCGAGCCGGTCGGGATCGCCGGCTAGGCCCACCGCCACCGCGACATAGTCGTCCGGGTTGTCGGTGACCAGCTCGGGCAGGCCGATTTTGGTCAGGTGCAGCAACCCGACCCGCGAGAACGGCGCCTCGCCGTACATCGCGACCACCGGCACCCCCATCCACAGCGCGTCGCAAGTCGTGGTGCCGCCACTGGCGTGGAAGGTATCGAGGCAGATGTCGATGTCGCGGTAAGGGGTATAGGGATCGAGCGCCCACTCCAGCAGGTCGATGCGGCCGGGATCGACGCCGTGGGCGGCGAAACGGTCGAGGCACCAAGCCGGATCGCCGTGCCGGATGCCGACCCATTTGAGCGCGAGCCGCGTGTTCGGCGCCTGGGTCAGGATTCGCGACCACGCCGCGACCGTCGAGGGCCCGACCTTGGCGTAGTTGTTGAAGCTGCCCAGGGTCACGACGCCGGTTTTGGCCGATGGCGGCGACCGCGCCGGTTCGACGTCGATGTCGAGCGGGCGGTAG
>JASLSL010000073.1 GCA_030743445.1 Alphaproteobacteria bacterium | reverse complement strand
GAGACCGGCGAGGGCGAGCCCAACTGGCGGGCGCGCTCGATCCACCGGATCCGCCAGCGCGACCCGCTGAAGCTCGCCGCGGAGGCGTTCGAGGAAACCCTCGACATCGCCAAGTTGACACGCGACGACATCGCCTATGTCGCGACCACCGGCGAGGGCGAGTTGGTGCCGTTCCACACCGGCCACTTCTATTCGATGACGACCCATGCCCGCGGCGCGATCTACCTGGAGCCCGAATCACAGGCGGTGCTCGACATCGGCGCCTTGCACGGCCGCGCCATCGACATCGACGGCCGCGGCAAGGTGCTGGGCTACAAGATGACCAGCCAATGCGCCTCGGGCTCGGGCCAGTTCCTCGAGAACATCGCGCGCTACCTCGGCATCGCCCACGACGAAATCGGCACGCTGTCGCTCGAGGCCGACGACCCGGAAGCGGTCAGTGGCATCTGCGCGGTGCTCGCCGAGACCGACGTCATCAACATGGTCTCGCGCGGGATCACCACGCCGAACATCCTGAAGGGTATTCACATGTCGATGGCGGGCCGGCTCTCGCGGCTGCTCAAGGCGATCCGCGCAAACGACGGGGTGGTGATGCTGACCGGCGGGTTGGCGCTCGATGAAGGGTTGGTCGCGGCGTTGGCCGAGGAGATGGCCAAGCTCAAGACCACGGTCGAGTTGCGCAATCACCCGGACTCGATCTACGCCGGCGCCATCGGCGCGGCGCTGTGGGGCGCCTTCCGCCACGACAAGCTGAAACAGCTCGACGAGTTGCGCAAAGCCTCGTAATCGGTACCGAAATACCGATATGCTTAAAACCGACGCCGCACCGGCGGCGGAAGGGCGAATGGGGCAATGGCACAAGAGGTTTCGATCCGGCCGGCGCGGGACGCCGACATCCAGGCGGTGATCGCGCTCGACGAGCGCATCACCGGCGTCGCCAAGGCCGATTACTGGCACGATCTGTTCGAAGGCGTCGCCGGCCGCCCCCCCCACGGCCTTGGAGACCGCTTCTTCCTGGTCGCCGAGGCCGGAAGCCGGGTGTTGGGCTTCATCATCGGCGAGGTCCGGGCCTGGGAGTTCGGCTCCGAGCCCTGCGGCTGGGTGTTCGCGGTCTCGGTCGACCCCGAGGCGCGCTTGGGCGGCATCGGCGAGCGCCTGCTTGCCGCCATCGAGGACAGCTTCCGCGGCGCCGGCGTGGCCAAGATCAGAACCATGCTGTCGCGCGACAACCAACTGCTGATGTCGTTCTTCCGCAGCGAAGGCCTCAGCGCCGGCCCCTACATCCAGTTGGAAAAGGAATTGGATTGACGATGAAACTGCAGACCGGAACCCGGATCGCGCTCTATGCCGTCTTGGAGCTCGCGGCCGACCCCGAGACCCAGTTGTCGGCGGGGGAAATCGGCGCCCGCTATGGTGTCTCGGCCCATCACCTCGCCAAGGTGCTGCACACGTTGGGCCGCGCCGGGCTGGTGCGCTCGGTCCGCGGTGCGGGCGGCGGCTACACTTTTTCCGGCAACGCCAAGCGCACCACCCTGCTCGAGATAATCGAATTGTTCGAGCGCGTCGGCGACGCTGGCTCGGATTCGCCCGAGCCGGGCGAAGCGACCCCGGTCGGCCGGGCGCTCGGCGCGGTGTTGGCCGAGATCGACGCGGTGACCCGCGCGACCCTCGGCTCGATCACCATCTCGACCGCGCTGAAGTCGATCGCACGGGGCGAGGGTGCTTTCCCGGTCGTTGCCGAGCCCGTATAAAGACGCTCTCCCGCATTTCTTTCCTCCCATCATCCCGGAAGACCGACCGCATGCCGAGTGACGCCGAGCAAGAAATCGAGCCGCCGCTCAAGGCGTCGATCGTGCCGGTCACCCCGTTCCAGCAGAACTGCTCGGTGGTGTGGTGCACCAAGACCTGCAAGGGTGCGGTAATCGACCCGGGCGGCGACCTCGACAATGTGCTCGCCGCGGTCGAGGAGGCCGGCGTCGAGCTCGAGCGGATCCTGGTGACCCACGGCCACATGGACCATGCCGGCGCGGTCGCCGAGTTGGCCGAGCGCTTCGAGCTGCCGATCGAAGGACCCGAAAAAGAAGACCAATTCTGGATCGACCAAATCGAAGAGAGTGGCGCCCGCTATGGGCTTGTCGGCGCGCGCCCGTTCACGCCGGACCGCTGGCTCGCGGACGGCGACCGGGTCTCGTTCGGCGAAGTGGTGATGGACATATACCATTGCCCGGGCCACACGCCGGGCCATGTGGTGTTCTACCACCCGCCCTCGGCGCTCGCCTTCGTCGGCGACGTATTGTTTCAAGGCTCGATCGGGCGCACCGATTTCCCGCGTGGCGACCATGCGACCTTGCTCCAATCGATCCGCGGCAAGCTCTGGCCGCTCGGCGACAACGTGACCTTCGTGCCGGGCCACGGCCCGGCCTCGACCTTCGGGCACGAGCGCAAGACCAACCCGTTCTGCTCCGATTTCGTTCAAACGGACTGATTTGCACCCGGCCGCGGCGGCGTTTAAAACCGGAACCCGACGAAAAACCAGCACAGGGACACATCATGGCGGTTAACGAGATCACCGGGCGTTCGGCCTTCCTGGCGCTCCTCAAGGACGAGGGCATCACCCATCTGTTCGGCAATCCGGGCACCACCGAGCTGCCGATCATGCACGCGCTGAAGGACCATCCGGACCTGACCTACGTGCTGGGGCTGCAGGAATCGATCGTGGTAGCGATGGCCGACGGCTACAGCCGCGCCTCGGGCGAGCTGGTGTCGTGCAACGTCCACGTGGCGCCGGGCCTCGGCAACGCCATGGGTTCGCTCTACAACGCCAAGTTCACCGGCACCCCGCTGATCATCACCGCCGGCCAGCAGGAGCTCGGCCACGGCCTGACCGAGCCGCTGCTCTACGACCCGCTGGTGCCGATCGCCGCGCCGCTGGTCAAATGGGCGACCGAGGTGACGCGGCTCGAGGACCTGCCGCGCATCGTCCACCGCGCCGCCAAGATCGCGACCACGCCGCCGACCGGGCCGGTGTTCATCTCGCTGCCGGGAGATATTCTCAACAATGAGGCCGGCATCGAGCTCGGCCAGTCGACCCGGGTCGAGACCCGCACCCGGCCGTCCGACGAGGTGCTGGAGGCGCTCGCGGGCAAGCTGCTGGCGGCCGAAAATCCGATGATCCTCTGCGGTCAGGAGATCGTCACCAGCGACGCGCTCGCCGAGGCGGCGGCGTTCGCCGAGACCCTCGGCGCACCGGTCTGGCAGCAGACCACGCCCTACGGCTCGCATTACCCCTCGGCGCACAAATGCTACATGGGCGGGCTCAGCCGCGACCAGGCCCAGGTGCGCGGCGTGCTCGAGCCCCACGATCTGATGGTCGTGGTCGGCGCCGACGTGCTGCGCATGTCGGTGTGGAGCGCGACCGACCCGATGCCGCCCGGCATGTCGCTGGTCCAGATCGGCCTCGACGATTGGGAGCTCGGCAAGAACTATCCGGCCGACATGGCGATCCAGGCCGACGTCCGGGAGACCATGACGGCGCTGGTGCCGGTCCTGGAGCGGAAGGGCGGCGACAAACTGAAAAAGAAGGCGGCGGCGAAGCTCGCCGAGATCGAGGGCCGGAACTGGACCGCCAAGCGGGCGACGCTGGCGGAAAAGGTGGCGGCGAGCGCGGGAGAGGTGCCGATCAACCCGGATTGGCTGATGCTGCAGCTCTCGGAAGCGCTGCCCGAGGACGCCATCGTGGTCAACGAGGGAGTGACCGCGACCCGGACGCTGAACAGCTTCTATCCCTACCGCGACCGCTACAACTATCACGGCCTCGCCAGCGGCGGCATCGGCTGGGGCATCGCCGCCGCGGTCGGCGTGCAACTGGCCCAGCCCGACCGGCGGGTCTGCGCGGTGATCGGCGACGGCAGCGCGATGTACAGCATCCAGGCGCTGTGGTCGGCGGCCAATTTGAAGCTGCCGATGACCTACGTGATCTGCAACAACGGCGGCTACCGCATAATCAAGCAGCGCCTGCTGGCGTTCCACAAGAGCGACCACTTCATCGGCATGGATTTCAAGGACCCGTCGATCGACTTCGTCGGGCTCGCGAAGGCGCTCGGCATGCCGGCCGAGCGGATCGAGGACCCGGCCGAGCTACGCCCCGCATTGGAGGCGGCGCTCGCCAACGACGGGCCGAACCTGCTCGACGTGGTGACCGAGGGCAGCGTCGGTTAGCGAGCGGTCAACGCCGTCGCTAATCCTTCTTTTTCTTGCCGGCGACCATTTGATGGATCAAGCCGATAACGGCGCCGGTGACCGCGGCCGCGCCCATTGGGATGACTGCGTTCAGCCAGTCATCCCACGTCACCGGGTCCATCTGCACTTTCGCGTAGATAAAGCCCAGGAACAGGCCCGCACCCGCGTACCATGTAACCATGGCGGCGCGCTCCTCCAGTCAAATCCCTTCGCCCTGATCATACCTCTGCTACGCCGCGACGAACAATGACGGAAATCAATTGCAAGAAAATATCGGTCGTCGCGCCCCCGGCCGCGTCACCATCCCGCACGATGCTGCATGCGGAGGATATGCTTCGGCTTTTTTGAGAACTCGATCGCGTCGCCCAAGGTGACCACGCCGGCGTCGCGCAACCGCGGCAGCATCCGCTGATAGATCTCGGCGGTCATCAGGCTGTCGCCGAGCGCGGTGTGCCGGCCGCGCACGTTGACCCCGTGGCGCGCGGCGAGTTCGTCGAGACCGAGCGCCGGCTTGCCCGGCTCGAGCGCCGCCGACAACAGCAGGGTGTCGAGAAACGGCGGCGGCGTCCATTCGATGCCGTCCGCCGCCGTCGCCTTCGCCAGATGGGCGATGTCGAAGCCGATGTTGTGCCCGACGATCACCGTGCCGGCGAGCAGAGGTTCGAGGATCTCCCATAGCCCGACGAAATCGGGCGCCGCCGCGACCATCTCGTCGGTGATCCCGTGAATCGCGGTTGAGCGCGGCGGAATCGGCCGCTTCGGGTCGACTAGCCGGTCGATCACAGCACTACGGTAAATACGCGCGCCGTGCATCCGAACCCCGCCGACCGAGACGATCGCATCGCGCTCGACGTCGAGGCCGGTGGTCTCGCTGTCGAACACCAGCATCGCCAGCTCGGCGAGCGGCGTCGCGTCGGTGACCTCGCCCGGCGGCGGCGGCGTGTCGTGGAGACCGAGGTCGTGCTCGACCTCGAGATGCTGCAACACCTCGGCGACGGAGAAGCTGAACACGGCGCCGCCGTGCTCGCCGAGCTCGACCACGCGGGCGGTCAGCGCCTCGCCGTCGACCGTATCGACCGTCACCCGCACCGGCCGGCCGGCTTCGCGGGCTTGTCCGATCGCCGCCTCGACGGTCCGCCGCCGCAGCGCCGCGAACACACTGGTGCCGATGGCGATGCGCTCGGCGTCCAAAAGCTCTTTCGCCGCGGCATTGACCAGGCTCACTTGCCCGGCCTCGGTGACGACGACAATGGCTTCGGGGATCGACCCGAGCACCGCGGCGAGGCGTTCGTCCGGCGCGGCCTGGCGCTCGAGGCGGTGCGACACCAGCTCGTCGATGGCCGCGCCGACGCGCGCGACTTCGGCGGTGAGATCGTTCGGCGACAGGTTGGGCGCCCGCTCGGCGGCATCGGAAATCAGGGTCAGGATGGTGCCGCGCAGGCGCTCCAGCGCGCGCAAGTGACGCAGCACGACGAGCCCAAGCAACGCCGCCGCGAACAGGATCGCCGCAATAGCGACGACCGGCACGGGGTCGACCCGATCGACACCCTTTACCAGGACGATCACGGTCGGCAGCGCGACGGCGAGCGCCGCTGAAACCACGATCGCGAGGAGGACGAGCACGGTTTTTTGGACGGGAAGTCGCATGCCTCGGCCTCGGCCTACAGGATTTCGCCGGTGAACTCGGCCCGGACCTGCTGCCGGAGCCGGCGGATGGCTTGGAGCGAGTCTACCAGCATATCGCGCTCGCGTTTGCTCAATCCCTTCGGGTGGACGTAATTGCTGACCTCGTTGCCGGCGTTGAAGTCGGCGATCTGCTGGCGCAACAGCAACGTCGCAATGTGCCGAAAGGCGCCCTGGAGATAGTCGTACAGGTCGCCATCGATCGTCCCGTTTCCATACAGCGCTTCGAGCCGCGCCAGGGTCGAGGTCGCTGGGATACCCTCGCGCAGCGCCAACAGCCGTGTCGCCTGCACCAACGGCAGGGTTCCCGTCGTCTTGAGGTTGAGCTTGCCGAGATGGTCCTCGTCGTGCTTTTCGGTGATGAACCGGTTGAACCAGCCGAGCCCGACGCCGGCGTCCTCGTCGTCGTACTGCAGCTCCTGCAGCATCACCGGGTTGGCCGGCATCAGCTCGGTCACGTAATCGCGTAAATTCCCGGCGAGATCGCGCGCGCCGCAGATCGGCCGGAAGTCGAAGAAGATATCGGCGAGCCGCAGCGCCACGGTGCTGCGCCGCCGGCACCAGCCCGCGATCTGCGCCCGCCATTGCGAGATCGACTTGCGCCACACCGGGTTGATCGCCATGACGTGGCCCTTGCAGCGCGGAAACCCGACCGTGTCGAGGTCGGTGGCGAGGCGATCCGCCAATTCGGTGAACCACCCGTCGACCCGGTCGTGTTCGTCGTCCGGATAGTCGTCGAGGATCAGCCCGTTGTCCTGATCGGGATAGACATAGCTTTCGCCGCGCCCGCCGGACCCCATGATGATGAACGCGAATTCGACCGGCGGATCGCCCATGCCCTCTTCCTTCATCGCCGCGAGGTTGGCGTCGAGGATCCGGCGGTGGATGTCGCGGTTGACGTGGGTCAGCACCGACTGGATCTCGGGCGCGGGGACGTCGTCGGCGAACAGCTCTTCGGCGAGC
>JASLSL010000072.1 GCA_030743445.1 Alphaproteobacteria bacterium | reverse complement strand
ATCCGCTCGGTCTTTCCGGGGTGGAAACAAAGCGCCTTCTTGCCCGAATCAGGATGGGTGCGGACCAGCGGGTGGATTTGCCTCTCGCCGAAGCGGTCCTTGTCCGCGGCGCTGACATAGTTGAAATCCTCGATCTTGTTGACCGTCCGCATCGCTGCCAGCCGCTCGCGCTCGGCCTCGGGCAGCGCCCGATAGGCGGCCTGCATGTTGGCGAAGCTGGTGTCGCCGCCCTCGGGCGGGAGTTCGACCGCATAGAGGGCGGTGATCTTCGGCGGGCGCGCGTGGTTGGTGTGGTCGGTATGCCAGTCGCGCGAGCCGAGCGGGACGACGCGCCCGTCGGGCCCGGGCCCGAGCGTCGCGCTGTCGAGCACCGCGATCTCCGGATGCTCCGACATCAGCATCTCCGAGAGATGCTGCGCCATCGTCTCGCCGAAGAGCCGCGCCGCCGCCAGATACTCTGCGGGGTCGAGCCTCTGGTCGCGGACGACCATGACGAGATGGTCGGCGAGCGCCCGCTGCATCAGGGCCAGGTCCGCGGATGCTATCGGCCGCGACAGGTCGACGCCCATGACCTCGACGCCGAGCGCATCCGAGAGCGGTGTTACCGATAGGCCCATGGTTGTTCTCCCGGCCGTGGCGGATTGCGATGATGTATAATGCCGCGCTTCTTGTCTTGTTCGCAAAGGAAGTTCGCGATGTTCGCCATAACCCCGATCGTCACGCCGGCTGGCGGCGCACTCGAAGGTCACGACGAGGAACCGCCGCTGATGGCGCAAATCGATCGCGTCCCGAACCTCGCTTTATTCATTGTGCTTGGGGTTGCCTTCGCCGCCCAAGTAGCGAACGCGGATACCAAGTCGCACGCTCACGCGTCGCATTCGATCATCGACGTCCATACCCATCTGATCGGCCGTCCGCCGTCGTTCCCCGGCAGTTTGAAGTCCGCCCTGACCTTGATGGATCGCCACGGTGTCGAGAAGATGGTCGTGTCCTCGCCCCCAAGGAGCGACAAAAAGGGGATGTACGACTATACGTCCCTCGTCCGGTTTCTTCGCGGCAAGAGGCGGTTCCATTTCCTCGGTGGTGGCAGCAGCCTCAACCCGATGCTGCATCGCCACGCCAAGATCGCCGACATCCCGCAAGGGCTGAGCCGCGAGTTCGCCGACACCGCCCAGGCGATCGTCGATGCAGGGGCGGCGGGGTTCGGCGAGATGGCCTCGCTCCACATTTCGGTCAGGCCGAAACACGCGTATAAATTCCAGCCGGCCGACCACCCGATGTTGCTGAAGTTGGCCGACGTCGCGGCGCGGAGCGGCCTTCCGATCGACTTGCATATGGACGGGGTCGACGAATTCATGGAGACCCCCGACAGATTCCGCTTTGCCGAAAATCCTGGCATGCTGCCGGGCACGCTGAAGGCCTTCGATCGACTCTTGCGGCACAACCGCAAAGCCAAGATCGTTTGGGCGCATGGCGGATCGGACCCGCTCGGCGAGATGACGCCCGGATTGATCGGCGAGCTGATGGACAAGTACGAACACCTCTACATGTCCTTGCGGATTCGCGGTGATTCGTCCAAGTCCCATAACCAGGTATTCGACGCGGACGAGTTGGATGCCGGTTGGCTCGAGCTCCTGAAGCGCCATTCGGATCGTTTCGTGATCGGCACGGATTCGTTTTTCGTTCCGCCGAAGGTTCCGAGCAACGCGCCGGCGAAACAATTCGCCCGACACAACGACGCCACCTTGAAGGAAACCGGGCGATTCCTCTCGATGCTGCCGCCGGACCTCGCCCGCAAGGTGGCGCGGGAGAACGCGATTAGAATTTACCGGCTAGGGGCGGGCGATCGGAGGATGGCGGCCCGCGGACCGGGTGCACCGGGGCAAATGGCACAGCCGCCGGGAAAGCGCGCGCTCGCCGAGGCCGAGGTGCGCAGGATCGTCGTCGGCAACACCTTGAATTTCACCGCGCCCTCGAACGGTAGGAATCTGTTCGTCCATTTCGCCAAAGACGGCCGCGTTGTAATGCGTGCGGCCGGCAAGCCGAAGAAGATCGTCAAGCAGTGGTTCTTCACCGAGAACGGGTTGCTGTGCCGCACGTTCGGGCGGCAAAACAAGAAACACTGCACGCGGGTCAGTGCGACGAATACCCAGGGCAAGTTGATGCTGTGGAACAAGAAGGTCCGTTATCAGGCGACCCTGCTGAAGGGTCAGCGGTTTTCGAATTAGAAAATCGTCGCATGAGGGACTATTGTCCGATTGGGAGGTTCTCGTCGTGACTGCATCCGAGGTGATCGAAGGGCCCGAGGCCTGGCACGGCGACGCGCTGGCGGGTGACGAACGCTGGCGGTTCGAGCTCGAGGCTTCGGACATCGCCGAGATCGACGCGGCCTTGGCCGTTGTTCAGTCGCGGAATATCGCGTGGGCCGAGATGACCAGGGCCGACTTTCCGCTCGGCGGCTTGGTGGCGAAGCTCGACTTGGTCGCCGAGGAGCTGGAGAACGGCTCCGGCCTCGCCAATCTCGCCCGCCTGCCGGTCGAGCGCTACGACGACGAGGCGCTGAGTCATATCTGGTTCGGGCTCGGCCTCCATCTCGGCACGCCGCTCTATCAGGACTACCGCGGCCTTTTGATGCGCGACATCACCGACGAGCGCCAGGACACCGACGCGGTGCTCGGCCAACGCTTTCATGCCCGCGACGGCAGCGTGTTTCATTCGTCCAAGGCGCGGACCGCGAGCAGCGGGCCTTTGCGCTTCCACACCGACCGCGCCGACGTGGTCGGATTGCTCTGCATCCATCAGGCGGCGGCCGGCGGGATCAGCGAGCTCGCGAGCTCGGTCACCGTCCACAACGAGATACTCGAACGCCGGCCGGATCTGGCCGAGCTGCTCTACGGGGTCATCTATCGCTCGAAGCTCGGCGAGGAGAAGCGCGGCGGCGACGAAATTTACGCGCTGCCGGTGTTCGGCGTGCGCGACGGCAAGTTCACCAGCCATTATTCCCGCACCTATGTCGAGGCGGCGCAGGAGATCGAGGAGGTGCCGCGGTTGAGCCAAGCCCAGTGGGAGGCGCTCGACCTACTGGCCGAGGTCGCGGAAGAAATTTCGATGGAGATGGTGCTCGAGCCCGGCGACATGCAGTTCATCAACAACCATGTGGTCTATCACGCGCGCACCGCCTACGAGGACCCGGCGGCGGACGGCGAACGGCGACGGCTGCGCCGGATCTGGCTCGCCATGCCGAACAGCCGGGCGCTTCCGCAAGACCACGCGGTGTTGTGGCGGAATGTCGAGGCCGGTGCCGTGCGCGGCGGCATCGGGCAGGCCTAGCGATTGACGCGCCGAGCGCCCTAGATCGCCGCGATCGGGTCGCCCTCGATCGATGTCGACGGTTTGCCGTCCACGCCTACGGGCACGTCGCCGATCAGCGTGATGCGATAGAGCTGGCGGTCGGCCTCGACCTCGAAGATGTCCCGCGGGGCGCAGTGGATCACCGCGCGGTTGTCCCACATCGCGAGGTCGCCGGGCTCCCACTTGTAGCGCAGGGTGTATTCCGGCCGGATCGCGTGCTCCCACAGGAGCTCCAATAATTGCTCGCTCTCGCGCGGGGCGAGCCCGACGATCGAGCGCAAATAGCTTGGGCTGATATAGAGCACCCGCTCGCCGGTCTCGGGATGGACCCGGACGATCGGGTGCTCGCTCGCCATCCGCCGGACCTCGCGCTGCTCCTCGTATTCCTCGGTCGTCTCGATCTCCTTCGGCGGCTCGAAGACGTGCAGACCCCTGAGCCCGTCGACGAACCCGCGCAGGGTCTCCGACAACCCGTCATAGGCGACCGCCAGGTTGGTCCAGAAGGTATCGCCGCCATAGGGCGGAATCTCGACCCCGCGCAGGATCGAGACCGCGGGCGGGTTGATCGCGGCGGTGATGTCGGCGTGCCAGCCGGTCCACGGCTTGATCAGCTTCGGCGCCGGCTTGTAGCGCGCGTCCCAGCGGTGCTTGGCGATCGAATAGATCTCGGGATAGCCGTCGATATGGCCGAACACCGCGTGCCCGATGGTCGGCTCGCCGAGCTGGCGGGCGAAGTCGACGTGCTGCTCGTGGTCGAGGTCCTGGCCCTTGAAGAACACCACCTTCCACTGGAGGAACGCGTCCCGGATTTCCCGGAGGGTTTGCTCCGGCAACGGCTGGGTCAGGTCGGCGCCGTCGATCTCGGCGCCGATATGGATGGTCAGCGGCTTGACCTCGATCGTCTCGGGCGATGCGGTGCTGTTCGCCTCGGGTGTCGCCGATGCCATGTTCCATCTCCCTTCGCTCAGAATGCTTGATCGATGGCAACGGTAGCAAAGCGACGCGGGTTAGGGCAAACGGGCGTGCGAGGGCAGGGTGCAATTGAGACGAAAAAGGCCCCCGGGCCTACCTCGCGCGTCCCTCTTGCATTCAGTTCCTGGGCGCGCGAGGCTTGAACCGCATGGTTCAAGCCGGTCGAGGGAGTGGCAAGCGATGTCGATGCATTTGGTCGAGGGCGCGGGGGATATCCGCGAGCAGGTCGGCAAGCAGGAATGGGAGGCCAGGGTCGAGTTGGCGGCGGGCCACCGGGTGTTGGCCCATTACGGCGTCAACGACATGACCTACAACCACTTCAGCCTGCGCGTCCCGGGCGAGCCCGAGCATATGCTGGTCAAGCGCACCGACTGGATGTTCGCCGAGGTGACCGCCTCATCGCTGATCAAGTGCGATCTCGACGGCAATCCGGTGGTGCCGGCGGAGGGGCCGCGGATCAAGGGCGGCGCCTTGATCATCCATGCGGGCCTGTTGAAGGGACGGCCGGACCTCAACGCGGTGCTCCACACCCACACGCCGAACGTCATGGGGGTCGCCGCCCACAAGTTCGGGCTGCTGCCGATCAACCAGCACGCCATGCGGTTCTACGGCGAGATGCGCTACCACGAGTTCAAGGGCTTCGAATTCGACCATGAGATGACGCCGCGGCTCCTCGACGACCTCGACGGCGGCAAATACATGCTGCTGAAGAACCACGGGGCGCTGGTCTGCGCCGAAAGCGTGCCGGAATGCGTGGTCAACCACCACTGGCTGGAGATGGCGTGCCAGGGCCAGATCGCGGCGCTCTCGGCCGGCGAGGGCAATTACGAGGTGCCGAGCGAGGAGGCCTGCGAATACGCGCACTCGCAATTCATGGACGCCGGCGACTTCCTCATGGGCGGCAAGGATTGGGCCGCTTGCCTGCGGCTCGCCGACCGCCTGGACCCATCCTACAAGGACTGAAAGGATGCGCTTCGCCGATCCCGCAGAGTACGTCATCGACGACCCCGAAGGCGGTGTCTTCCGGGTCCACCGCGACGTCTATACCGATCGGGACCTGTTCGAGGCGGAGCTCCGGAACATCTTCGAGGGCACCTGGGTCTATCTCTGCCACGACTCCCAGGTCAGGCAGCCGTTCGATTTCTACCGCGCCAGGATCGGCCGGCGGTCGGTCATCGTCTCGCGCGACGAGCACGGCGAGGTGCATGGGTTCTTCAACACCTGTCGGCATCGCGGCGCCACGCTGTGCCAGACCGAAAGCGGCAACACCAAGTACCATGTTTGCAACTACCATGGCTGGGCCTACGACGCCGCCGGCAAGAACATCAATATCAAGGACAAGGACAAGGGCTGTTACAGAGAGGCGTTCGACGAACAGGACCACAACCTGATCCCGTTGCCGCGGTTCGACAGTTACCGCGGCTTCGTCTTCGCCAGCCTCAATCCGGACGTTCCCTCGCTCGACGACCATCTGGGCGACGGCAAGGTCCTGATCGACCTGGTCGCCGACCAGGGCGTCGACGGCATGGAGGTGGTGCCTGGCCGGTCCGACTACACCTACAACGCCAATTGGAAGCTGCAGATGGACAACGGGATGGACCCCTACCATCTGACCTCGACCCACTCGACCTTCATGAAGGTGGTGCAGCGGCGGGCGGGCGGCGAAAGCGCCAACGATCAGGTCGAATCGCCGGATTTCCGGGATCGTTTCGCGATGAAGGCCGGGATGTACACCTTACGGAACGGCCACAGCATGATCTGGAACGATCACCCGAAGCCCGAGCAACAACCGCTCTGGGGCATGATCGACCGGGTGCGCGAGAACGCCGGCGAGGTCAAGGCGAAGTGGATGCTGCGCTCGCGCAACATTACGATCTTCCCGAACCTGCAGTTCAACGATTCAAGCTCGCTGGTGCTGCGCTCGTTTATCCCGCTGGCGCCCGACAAGACCGAGATGAAGGTTTACAGCTTCGCGCCGGTCGACGAGCCGGACGAGTGCCGCCGGCGCCGGGTCCGCCAGCACGAGGATTTCTTCAATTCGAGCGGCATGGCGACCCCGGACGACACGATCGTCTACGCCGATTGCCAAGAGGGCTATCTTTCCTATCCGGGCGACTACCTGCAGAGCTTCGAGCGCGGCATGGCGACACTGATCGAGGGGCCGGACGAGGAGGCCTTGGAGCTCGGCATCGATCCGGTCACCAGCCTCTCGGGCAATTTCCTCGGGCAGGGCGAAACCGCCTATCACGGACCCTATCGCGAATGGGTCCGGCTGATGCGCGCCGGCCACAATCGCGAAAAATCCATGGCGGCCGAATAAAATCATGGACGAGCGGGAGCCGCTGGCCCAAGGGGTCGACCTTTTGGCGCGGGAGGCGATGTACATCGACCTGCAGCGCTGGGACGACTGGATCGCGCTCTATACGGAGGACGCGGTGTTCTGGGCGCCGGCCTGGCGCACCGACACCGAGATGACCGGCGACGTCGGCCGGGAAATCTCGCTGTTCTACTTCGAGAACCGCGCCGGCCTCGAGGATCGGGTCTGGCGCATCCGCAGCGGGCAGGCCCCGGCGCTCGCGCCGATGCCGCGCACGACCCATGTGGTCACCAACACGGTCTTCGAGGACCCGCCGACCGAGGACGCGATGACCCTGCACTCGGCCTGGACGTGCCACGTATATTCCCTGCGCGACCGCTCGCAGCACGCCTTCTTCGGGCGCTACGAGCACGACCTCAGGCGGGTCGAGGGCGCATGGCGCATCCAGCGCAAGAAAATCATCCTGATGAACGATTACATCCCGGCGGCGATCGACGTGTTCTGCGTCTGAGACGCCGGGCGGCACGGGCGAATTGCCTTCAGGGGATCGGTCGCTAAACTAGCCGGCGGGCGATCGCGCCCGGGACGAGGAATGGGGATACCCGATGACGGAAGTTAAACACAACGAGGCCGAAACCAAGCTGATGGAACAGGCCCGCGAGGTCTTGCCGGCCGGCGGCTTCGGCAATCTCGGCTTCGACGTGGTGATCCGCGAAGGCAAGGGCGGGCGAGTTTGGGACGTCAGCGGCAACGAGTATGTCGATTTCCTGCTCGGCTCGGGCCCGATGCTGATCGGCCACGGCCACGCCGACGTCATCGCGGCGGTCGAGGCGCAGCTTCCGCGCGGCACGACCTTCTTCGCCAACAACGAGAACGGCATCCTCCTTGCCGAGGAGATCGTCGACGCAGTCGCCTGCGCCGAGAAGGTGCGCTTCGTCTCGAGCGGCTCCGAGGCGACGTTCTACGCCATGCGGGTCGCCCGCGCGCACACCCGACGCGACAAAATCCTGAAATTCGAGGGCGGGTTCCACGGCATGAGCGACTATGCGCTGATGAGCATGGCGCCGGCGCGGCCCGGCAACTTCCCGCAGGCGATCCCCGATTCCGCCGGCATTCCGCAGAAGGTCCGCGACGAGGTTCTGATCGCCCCCTTCAACGACGCCGAGACCGCGGTAAGCCTGATCCGCGAGCACCGGGCAGAGCTCGGCGGCGTGATCGTCGAGCCGTTCCAGCGCCTGGTGCCACCGCAGCCGGGCTTCCTCGAGGCGCTGCGCGAGGCGACGTTGGAATACGGCATCCCGCTGATCTTCGACGAGGTCGTGACCGGGTTCCGCTTCGCCTATGGCGGGGCCCAGGAATATTACGGCGTGGTCCCCGACCTCTGCGCCATGGGCAAGGTCATCGGCGGCGGCTTCCCCTTGGCCTGCATCGCCGGCTCGGACGAGATCATGGCGCATTTCGACAAAAGCAGGGTCGCGGACGAGGACTTCACGACCCAGATCGGCACGCTGAGCGGCAACCCGGTTGCCGCCGCCGCCGGGCTCGCGACCCTCGGAGTCCTGAAGCGGCCCGGCGCCTACGACAGGATCTTCGAGACCGGCCGCCGGCTGATGGACGGCCTCACCAAATTGTTCGAGAAGACCGGCACCCGCGCCAAGGTGCTCGGCGAGCCGCCGCTGTTCGACGTCTTTTTCACCGCCGACGAGATCACCGACTACCGGACCACGATCAAGGCCGACGCCGCGGCCGCGCAGCGCTTCAACCAGCTGCTCCGGGCCAACGGCGTGTTCAAGGGCGACAGCAAGTTCTACGTCTCGCTAGCCCACGACGAGGCCGACATCGAGCAGTCGCTCGACGCCTTCGTCGTGGCCCTCGAGGGTATCCACGAACCGGCCGAGTGAGGAGCCCGAGATGCCGCCAAGCACCACACCGGACCTGCCCGACGCCGAGACCCAGATCGGCTGGTACCAGCGCATGCGCCTGCTGCGCCGGTTCGAGCAGAACGCCGTCGAGCTGGTCGACGAGGGCGACATCATTGGCATCGTCCACGAATATGTCGGCGAGGAGGCGATCGCGGTCGGCGCCTGCGCCGCCTTGACCGAGCACGACGTCATTACCAGTACCCATCGCGGCCACGGCCACATCCTCGCCAAGGGCGGCGACCCGGCGCGCATGTACGCCGAGCTGCTCGGCCGCGAGACCGGTTACAACAAGGGCCGCGGCGGCTCGATGCACATCGCCGACCTCGACCTCGGCATTTTCGGGGCGAACGGTATCGTCGGCGCCGGCGCGCCGATGGGCCTGGGGGCGGCCCACATGTTCAAGCTGCGCGGCGAGCCCCACGTCGCGGTGCCGTTCTTCGGCGACGGGGCGATGAACCAGGGGGTGCTGCTCGAATCGTTCAACCTGGCGGTGATCATGGAACTGCCGGTGATCTTCGTGTGCGAGAACAACGGCTACGCCATCACCACGCCGATCGGGGAGATGACCCGGGGCGAACTGTTCGAGCGCGCCGCCGCCTTCGGCCTGGCGGCCGAGGCGGTCGACGGCATGGACGTGCGCGCGGTCTATCGCGCCGCCGCCGCCGCGGTCGCGAGGGCTAGGGCCGGCGGCGGGCCGAGCTTCCTGGAGTGCCGGGCCTATCGCTATTCGCTGCACAACGTCGCCAAGGGGGTGCCGCGCGAGGACGACCGCCCGGCGGCGGAGCAGGCCGATTGGCGCGGCCGCGATGCGATCGAACGGCTCGCGGGCGAGCTGACAGAAGAGGGGCTCTGGCCCGACGGCGCCCGGGCGGAAATCGACGACGAGGTCGATGCCGAGATCGAGGGCGCCATCGGCTTCGCCCGCAACAGCCGCCGCCCGGACCCGGACTCGGTGCTCGACCACATGTACGCGGTGACCTATCCGGGCCTGCCGGCGGCGGGTTGGGAGTAGGGCGATGGCGCGCGAGCTCACCTACATCGCCGCCCTCAACGAGGCGCTGCACCAAAGCTTCGCCGCCGACCCGTCGGTCATCATGGTCGGCGAGAATATCCGCGGCGTGAAGCGGTCCGAGACCGCCGGCCTCGACGGCGCCTTTGGGGCGGACCGGGTGATCGACATGCCGATCTCGGAGCCCGCCTTCACCGGCTTCGCGACCGGGGCGGCGCTCTCCGGCGGGCGGCCGATCGTCGAGTTCCAGGTCTCCTCGCTGATCTTCGTCGCCTTCGACCAGTTGGTGAACCAGGCGGCCAAGCTGCCGCTGATGCTCGGCGGCCAGCGCCACCTGCCGGTGACCTACCTAATCATGGGCGCGGGTGCGGGCGGCGGGCGCGCCGGGCAGCATTCGGACAACCCCTACCCCTTCCTGATGCACGCCGGGATCAAGACCGTGATCCCCTCCACGCCGAAGGACGCCAAGGGGTTGATGATCGCGGCGATCCGCGAGGACGACCCGGTGGCCCTCTTCGCGCCAGCGGGCCTGCTGCGCCGCGAGGGCGAGGTGCCGGAGGAACCCTACGCGACGCCGCTGGGGGAGGGCGTGGTGCGGCGCGCGGGCGACCAAATCACCGTGGTCGCCTCCGGCAATCTGGTGCGCAAGGCGATCGAGGTCGCCGAAACGGTAGCGGCCGACGGCATCTCGGTCGAGGTCTGGGACCCGGTCTCCCTCTTGCCGCTCGACAAGGCGGGGTTGGCCGAGACCGTGGCCAAGACCGGGCGCCTGGTGGTGTTCGACGATTCCAACCGGACCTGCGGCTTCGCGGCCGAGGTCTCGAGCCTGGTCGCCGAGCGCTGCTTCCATGACCTGAAGGCGCCGATCAAGCGCATCACCCGGGCCGACGTCACCACGCCGTTCAGCAACCCGATCGAATACGCCAGCCTGCCGGGCCGCGAGCGGTTGGAGGCCGCGGTCCGCGCGCTGCTTGCCTAAACCCACTCGAAAACGACGATAGCGGAGGCGCCGATATGTTCTTCGATCCGGGCGAGGTGGGCATGAAGCCCGAGCCCTTCAAGCACACGGTCTACAACGCGCTGGTGGTGCCGCGGCCGATCGGTTGGATCTCGACGCTGAGCGCCGACGGCGTGGTCAACCTGGCGCCGTTCAGCTTCTTCAATTCACTCAGCGCCGATCCGCCCTGCGTGATGTTCTGCCCGAACGGGGTCAAGCCCGGCACCGACGAACCCAAGGACACGCTGACCAATGTCGAGGCAACCGGCGAGTTCGTCTTCAACATGTGCACCTACGAGCTGCGCGAGGCGATGATAATCACCGCGGTGCACGAGCCGGCGAGCATCGACGAGATGGTCCAGGCCGGGCTCGAGCCGGCCGCGTGCGAGAAGGTCAAGCCGCCGCGGGTCCGGAACTCGCCGATCGCGATGGAATGCGAGTACCTGCAAACCGTCCACCTGCCGCCGCCGAAGGACGGCACGCGCTCCAACCTGGTGATCGGCCAGGTCGTCGGCATCCACGTCGACGACGCGGTGATCGTCGACGGCATCATCGATGTCCGCAAGATCGGCCCGCTCGCCCGGCTCGGCTATCTCGACTACGCCCGGATCGCACCGGAGAACGTGTTCAGCCTGACGCCGCCGGGCGGCGACCACCGCTACAAGGAAAAACCGGCCTAGGCCGCAAGTCTCCCCCTCACCCGGCCGCTACGCGGCCACCCTCTCCCGCCAGGGGAGAGGGTTGTTGCGCCGAGTTCCCCGAGCGGCGAAGCCGCTTCCCCTCTCCCCAGCGAGGGAGAGGGAGGGGCCCGCCGCGAAGCGGTGGGAAGGTGAGGGGGTCCATCTCGAAGCCTCATCCTGAGCTTGTCGAAGGACGAGGCGGGGTGCTGGATTTAAGGGGACACAATTCTAGCTCGGGCGGTCGCCCATCAGGGTCACCCGGTGCATGCGGCGGCGCGATCCCTGGTAATCGTTGACCGCGAAGTGCTGGGTCGAGCGATTGTCCCAGAACACCAACGTGCCGGGCCGCCAGTCGATGCGGCAGGTGAACTCGGGCCGGACCGCATGGCCTGAGAGGTAGTCGAGCAACGGCCTGCTTTCCGCCTCGGTCATGTCCTTGAAACGCGTGGTGTGCACCCGGCTGACGTAGAGCCCCTTGCGTCCGGTCTCGGGATGGGTGCGCACCACCGGCTGCTCGGCGACCAGGACCTCGGTGCTCGCCACGATCTTGTCCTTCATCCCGTCGAGGTCCTGCATCTTCTCGTTGCGGCCGCCGGCGCCGCGATAGTTCTGGTCCGAGCTGTTGATGCCGACCAGGCCGTCGAGCATCCGCTTCATCCCGTCCGACAAGGCCTCGTAGGCGAGGTGCATATTGGCGAACATGGTGTCGCCGCCAGTGGGCGGCGTCTCGATCGCATAGAGCATCGACCCCAGCGCCGGGCGCTCCAGATAGGCGGTGTCGGAATGCCAGGCGCCACCGAAATTATAGCTGTCGTTCTCGGTCTTCAGAATTTCGATGACCTCGGGGGCGTCCGCCACGCTCTTCAGGAAGGGATAGATGTCGAGCTTGCCGAACCGGCCGGCGAAGGCGACCTGCTGCTGCGGCGTCAACTCCTGGTCGCGGAAGCAGAGCACGTGGTGGTCGAGGAACGCCCGGTGAAGCTCGTCGACCACCTGGTTGCCGAGATCGCCCGACACATCGACGCCGAAAATCTCGGCGCCCAACGCGCCCGATACCGGCCTGACATCGATCGCCTGGTAGGACATGTCGCTATTCCGCCGCGTTGCGCTTCGCCGCCAGATAGTCGCGCGCGAACTGCAAATACTGCTCCTCGCGGTCGCGCAGCTCGGGCAGGCCGACGAGATCGGTATAGGCCTTGAAGTCGACCATGCCGCCCTGGGCCGCCTCGGTGGTGCCGTCGCGCTTCAGGGCGCCATACATTTCCCGCAGCGCCTTGACCACGGTAAAGACGCTCGCGACCGGCCACACCGCAGTGGCGTAGCCGATGTCCTCGAGCTCGGCCGCCGTCAAGAGCGGCGAGTCGCCGAAATCGACCATGTTGGCGAGGTGGTAGCCCTCGACCTCGGTGCAGATGCGGCGCATCGCGTCGGCATCCGGCGGCGCCTCGACGAAGATCATGTCGGCGCCGATCTCGGCGAACATCCGGGCCCGGTCGATCGCCTCCTCGATGCCGTGGACGCCGAGCGCGTCGGTCCGCGCCATGATCATGAAATCCGGGTCCTCGCGCGCGTCGAGCGCCGCCTTTAGCTTGTCGATATAGGCGTCGACCGAAACCACGTCCTTGCCCGGGGTGTGGCCGCAGCGCTTGGGGAACACTTGGTCCTCGATAAACAGGCCCGCGACGCCCGCGCGCTCGAACTGGCCTACGGTTCGGGCGACGTTGGTGACATTGCCGAACCCGGTGTCGGCGTCGACGAAGACCGGGATGTCGACGGCATCGCCGATCCGGGCGTAATGATCGGCGAGTTCGTTGCCAGAAAGCTGCGAGCTGTCGGGCTGGCCGAGCAAAGCACCGGTCGCCCCGAAGCCGGCCGCGGCGAGTGCCCCGAACCCGGCGGCCTCGGCGACCCGGGCCGAAAGCGCGTCGTGCACTCCCGGCAACACCAGCAGCTCCGGCGCTTGGACCAACTCTTTGAATCGTGTGGTTTTGCGCATGGTCGTGGCCTTTCGACGTCAGTCGCTAGCTTTTACCCTGAAACGGGTGTTGTAAAGCCACGGGCGCACCGCGGCGTGACGGTGCTGGAATTCGGCGATCTCGTCCTCGTGCTCGAGCGTCATGGCGATGTCGTCGAGACCGCTTAGCAACGCCTCGCGCCCCGCCGGATCGACCTCGAACCCATACATCTCGCCCGAGGGGGCGGTGATCTGTTGCGCCTCCAAATCGACGGTCATAGGCGCCGCACCATCCGCCTCGGTCACGTCGCGCATCAGCCCGGCATGGTCGTCGCCCCGGACGATCGCCGGCAGCACGCCGTTCCGGAAGCAGTTGTTGTAGAAGATGTCGCCGAAGCTGGGGGCCACGATGCAGCGCACCTCGGCATAGAGCAGCGCCCAGGCGGCGTGCTCGCGCGACGAGCCGCAGCCGAAGTTGCGGCCGGCGACCAGAATCCCGGGCGCCGCGAATTGCGGCTTGTTGAGGACGAAATCCTCGATCGGCTTGCCCGACGGGTCGAACCGCCATTCATGGAACAGGTATTCGCCGAGTGCGGTGATGTCGACACCGACCCGCTTCAGCGAGACCGCCGGGATAATCGCGTCGGTGTCGACGTTGTCGTTAGGCAGGGGGGCCGCAATGGCGGTCAGGCGGGTGAACTTCTCCACGCGGTTCAGGCCTTTCTCACATCGACGATCTTGCCGGCAAGTGCCGCGGCGGCGGCCATGGCGGGGCTCGCGAGGTGGGTTCGCCCGCCCGGGCCCTGGCGGTTCTCGAAGTTACGGTTCGAGGTCGATATGCAGCGCGTTCCGGGCGCCACCAAATCGTCGCCGAGGGCGCAGCACATCGAGCAGCCGGACTCGTGCCACTCGAATCCAGCCGCGGCGAAAATACGGTCGAGGCCTTCGGCCTCGGCCTGACGCTTGACCGTGCTCGAGCCCGGCACCACCATCGCGCGGACCCCGCCCGCGACCCGGCCGCCCTCGGCGATCCGCGCCGCCTCGCGCAGGTCGCTGATCCGGCTGTTGGTGCAGGCGCCGATGAACACCATGTCGATGGCGAGCCCTTCGAGCGGTGTCCCCGGGGTCAATCCCATGTAGTCGAGCGCGCGCTCCTTCGTCGCCCGGCGCCCGGGGTCGGAGATCGTCGCCGGGTCGGGGACCGCGCCGGTGACCGGGATCGCATCCTCGGGGCTGGTGCCCCAGGTCACGGTCGGCGCGATTTCGCCGCCGTCGATCGCGACTTCCTTGTCGAATATGGCATGGTCGTCGGTCGCCAGGCTTCGCCAGTGGGCCAAGGCGGCGTCCCACGCCTCGCCTTGGGGCGTGAAGGGGCGGTCCGCCAGGTACTCGATCGTGGCCGCGTCGGGTGCCACCATGCCGATCCTGGCGCCAAGCTCGATCGACATGTTGCAAAGGGTGAACCGCGCCTCGATCGCCAAGGCGCGGACCGCCGCCCCGGCGTACTCCACCGCGTGGCCGTTGCCGCCGGCCGCCCCCACGGCCGCGATGATGTGCAGGATCGCGTCCTTCGCCGTCACACCCGGGCCGAGTGCCCCCGAGATTTCGATCCGCATGCGCTTCGGTTTGTGCAATTTCAGGGTCTGGGTCGCCAGCACGTGCTCGACGTCGCTGGTGCCGACCCCGATGGCGAGCGCCCCGATGGCGCCGACGGTGCAGGTGTGGCTGTCGCCGCAGGTATGAGTCGAGCCCGGCAGCGCAATGCCGAGCTCGGGTGCTATGACATGGACAATGCCCTGCTGCATGTCGCCGAGGCCGAACAAACGGATGCCATGCTCCTCGGCGGACTTGCGCATCGCCCGGATGAACTCCGCACCCGGCGCGTAGGTCGTCTCGTCGCGCCCCGGCGTGGTCGCGACGATATGGTCCTCGGTCGCCGCCGTGAGTTCGGGGTTGCGCACCCGCCGACCCTTCGCCTCGAGCCCCTCGAAGGCCTGCGGCGAGGTGATGTCGTGCAGGATGTGCCGGTCGATATGCAGCAGCGTCTTGCCGTCCGGCATCGCCCGGATGACGTGCTCGTCCCAGATTTTGTCGAACAGGGTCGTGGCCATAAAACGCCTCACATATTCATATAGGCGCCGCCGTTGGAATGTATCGTCTGCCCGGTGATGTACTCGGCCCCCGGCCCGACGATGAAGCGGATCAGATTGGCCATGTCCTGGGGCACGCCCTCGCGCCCAAGCGGGATCGCCTTGAGGTTCGGCGCCGCCCTGGCGGCCGACGACGGGTTGTTCTCGCGCACCGTGTCGTAGGTCCCGACGACCACCTGGTTGGCCCGGATGTTGTCCTTGGCGAGGTCGAGGGCGAGGCCGCGGATGAAGGCGTTGAGCCCCATCTTGCCGGCCATGACGTGGCTGCGCCCGGGCGCGCCTCTCAGCGACGACATTCCGCCGACGCCGACGATGGCGCCGCCGCCGCGCTGCCGCATCGACGGCACCACCGCCTTCGCCAAGTGAAAGCAGCCATGGATCGAGATGTCGATGCCGCGCTTGAAGGTCTCCCAATCGAGGTCGTCGAATGGGGTGTTGGAGCGCACCGCGGCGTTGTGGACCAGGATATCGATCCCGCCGAATTCCTCGATCGCCGCCTTGGCCATGGCGTCGACCGCTTGCCTGTCGCGGACGTCGGCGATCACCGGGATCGCCTTGCCGCCCGTGGCGCGGATGCCGTCCGCCACTTCCTCGCAAAGGTCCTTGGCCTGGACCGCGTTGATCACCAGCGCCGCGCCGGCGCGGGCCAGCTCCTCCGCCGTGGCGCGGCCGATATTGCGCGCGCTGCCGGTGACGATCGCGACCTTGCCGTCCAACTCGTTCTGCATGTCGACCATGAATCTATCCCGTGTGAATTACGGCCGCGGGTCCCAGTAGGGCGAGTTGCCGGTCACCTCCATCAGCCGGTCGATGAAGGGCTCGAGGAAATCCGGCAGGGTCGAGACGTAATCTTCCCGCATCCGTCCGGCGTGCCGCGGCGTGCTCAGGATGACGGCCGCTTGCGCCAGGGTCAGGATACCGTCCTCGGTGCCCGCCTCGAACCCGGACCAGTCGAGAATGTCCTCTTTCGACCGAAAGAGGTTCATCCGGCTTCAGGCGAAGGGCAGGTCGCCGTACCACTTCTTGACCGGCAGGTTGACGTAGAAGTGGATGCCCGCCGGCGTCGCGCTCTCGATCTCGCCGTCTCGCATGGCGAAGGTCAGATCCGCGCCCGAGGCGAGACACGGCGCGTCGACCCGGACCGTCTTGCCCGGAAACAGCGCCGAGATCGCCTTCGCTTCGAGGCCGCACTGGGCGAACCATTTCTGCTCGCCGTCGACCGAAACCCGATAGTGGGTCGGCAGATTGTTGAAGGGAGCGATCGAGCCGATCAGGTCGGTTCCGGGATGCAGCCAGTTCGGCAGGCCGGCCGCCATCAGCTCGTGGAGCATCGCCTTGCCCTCGTCGGGCGATACCAAGAATTCCTTGGCGATCTCGGTGTAGTGCGGCGCCTGGCCGCGCTCGACCATGGTCGACAGGACGTAATGGTAAGTGCGATCGAGTTGCGTCGGTTCGGCCATGGCATCCTCCACGATATATCCCCTGCAAGATCGTCGCGCGCTCAACGCGAAAGGGCAACGAAAACAACGCCGGCGACGACCAGCAAAGTGGCGAGGACGGTTCGCCGGCCCAGGGTCTCGCGGCGAAACACCAGATAACTGAGGCCGAGGGTGAAGAACGGGTAGGTCGAGACGATCGGCACCACGACGATGATCTGGCCGGTCTTGAACGCGGTGTTCATCATCAGCACCGCCACCGCATGCATCGCTCCCGCCCCGACGAACCACAGCAGTCCGCGCTCCGAGACGATGCGCGGCATCGGCACCCGGCGAATGCGTTGCGCCGCAAGCGCGATTGCGAGCGACACCGAATAGGTCACCAGGCCGGCGAAGAACGGGCTCGGTAACATCTCCAGGCCGACCTTGGTGCCGGCGTGGGCGCCCGAGCGGATCAGCGCGGCGCCGATCGGCAGCACCAGGGCCCAGAGCGGCCACGTCGTCTTGACGTTGCCGCGGTACGACAACAGGACCAGGGCGGCGATGATCGCCACCGTGCCGGCGGCGATCGGCGGCGTCAGGTTCTCGCCGAGCAGAAAGACGCCGAAGCAGGCGGCGAAAATCGGCGTCGTCGACGAGAAGGCGCTGGTCAGGGTCGGGCCGAGATAGTGCACGCCGCGGGTCGCCAGGTTCGAGGAGACCGCCGGCCGGAACAGGCCGAGGACCATGAAGATCAGCGCCGCCGTGGTCAGCCAATAGCCTCACTCGACGAACAGCGGCATCAATACCCAGTAAAACGCCGCCGCGGTGCCGATTTCGATCAACGCCCCGGTCTGCGCGTCGGTGTACCGCAACCCCAGACTCAGGAAATGCGTCCCGAACGCGAACAGCAGCCCGGCGCCGAGCGACAGCACGACCGGAAGAAAGTCGCCCAACAAACCAGTCCTTTCTTTCTTTCGTTCGAGTGAAACGCATGGCCGAATCGGCGCCGAGCGATCATACTTCGGGAAATTTGGCGACGCGACCTTGCGCCCCGGTTCTTGGATCGGGCGCGGGCTTGTTGCTACGAGAGGGAGGAAGAACATGGCGGGCGCGGTTTATGTCGGGGCGGCGAAGTGGGACGCCGCCGACCGCAAGAGCAAGACCCAGGGCCTGTTCAGCCTCGACGACGGGACCGGCGAGTGGCGGTCCCTGAACCATGGCCTGCCCGACGACGTCGAGGTGCGGAGCATCCTGCTCGCGCCGGACGAAGCGATCTTCGCCGGGACCCAGGACGGCCCCTATCGCAGCGACGACGGCGGCGAGAGTTGGCGGTCGCTCGGCCTCGAAGGCGAGGTCGTGTGGTCGATCCTGCGGCATCCGAACGATCCGGAGACCCTCTATGTCGGCGCGCAGGACCTGCGGATATTCCGCAGCTCGGACGGCGGCGAAAACTGGGACAAGTTGCCGGCGGTCGAGCCCGCCGGCATCTGCCACATGGGCTTCCCCAGCCGGGTCATCGATATGACCCTCAATCCCGCCAATCCCGACGAGATCTATGCCGGGATCGAGGTCGGCGGCGTGCTGCGCAGCCTCGACGGCGGGGAGAGCTGGGAGGATTGCTGCGGCGACCTGCTGCGGCTTGCCGGCGAGGAGCATCTGAAAAGCCAAATCGGCAGCGATACCGACACCGAGGGCATGATGGACTCGCACGCGCTTGCGGTCAGCGCCGAGCGCCCCGGCACGGTCTTCCTCGCGACCCGGATGGGCCTGTTTTCGAGCGCCGACAAGGGCGAAATCTGGCGGGAGATGGGCATCGGCCGGTTTTCCGACCTGACCTACGCCCGCGACCTGCACGTCTCGCCGCACGACCCCCGGGTGATGTACGCCGCCCTCAGCATCGCCGCGGCGAGCGACGAAGGCTCGCTCTACCGCAGCGGCGATCTCGGCGAAAGCTGGACGCGCTTCGACCGCGACATATCGATCCATAGCACCCTGATGACCGTGGCCATGAGTGCGAAGACGCCGGACCGCGTCTACTGCGCGGCGCGGCGCGGCCAGGTCTTCGGCACCGAGGACGGCGGCGAAACCTGGCGCGAATTCCCGCTGCCGGACGGCGTCGAGGGCGTCTACGCGGTCGCCTGCGCCTGAGTTGGACGATCAGGCGCAATGACGACCTCGATCTACGATCAACCGCCTATGGAGCGGTTCAAGCGCGAGCGCGCGCTCGCCCATGCCCCGGTCCGGCTCGAGATCGAGCGCCTTGTGTGCGGCTCCGACTACGGCGGGACGAGCTGGACCACCGTCGATGAGGCCGATCGGGTCTTGGAATTGCTTGAATTGGCTCCCGGCAAGCGGCTTCTCGATGTCGGCGCTGGATCGGGCTGGCCCGGGCTTTATTTCGCCAACGCGACCGGCTGCGAGGTGGTGCTGACCGACATTCCCTTCCACGGTCTGGTCTTCGCGGTCGAACGGGCCGCCGCAGATGACCTGTCGGACATCTGTTCGTTCTCGGTTGCCGACGCCGCGGCGCTACCCTTCGGGACCGGCGCGTTCGACGCGGTCAGCCATTCCGACGTGTTGTGCTGCCTCGAGCCGAAGCTCGCGGCGCTAAGGTCGTCCCGCCGGGTGGTGCGGGGCGGGGGTCGGACCGCGTTCACGATGATCTCGATCCCGCCCGGCATCTCGGCCGCCGACCGCGAGGAAGCGGTTGCGGTCTCACCGCCCTTCACCCACACGGACGAAACGTATCCGGCAATGCTGGCAGCGACCGGCTGGCGGGCCACCGACCACATCGATCTGACCGACGTATTTCTCGACTCCTCGCGCCGGATGCAACGAGAGGAAGAGGCGCATGCCGACGAATTGACCGAAATGTATGGCGCGAAGGATTTCGCGGAGCGCCTGAGGCGGCGCAGGGCGCGCGTCGACATCTTGGAGCGGGGCCTGTTGCGCCGCGAGTTGTTCGCCGCGACCGCTTCCGGCGACGGGTGAGAGCGGGCGCATGGCCGAGCCCCTGACCCTCCTCCTCGCCGGGCGCATGTCCGAGCCGCGCGAGGAGTGGATGCGGGAGCATCTCTCGAGCGAGTGGAACATGCTGACCTGGACCGAGGACGAGCCCTTCGAGCGTTTCGTCGAGCTCGTGCCCCAGGCCCATGCCATCGTCGGCGGCCGGATCAAGGGCGATTGGCCGCCGGTCCCGAACCTCAAGCTCTACCAGATCCCGTTCACCGGCTACGACTGGATCGGCCCCTCGGACGTACCCGAGGGCTGCATGGTCTGCAACGCCTACGGCCACGAGATCGCGATCGCCGAATACGTGCTCGGCGGGCTGCTCGAATGGGAGATCGGGCTGAGGGCCTACGACAGGCGGTTCCGCGAGTTCGGCTGGGAGGAACGGGTGCCGGGGATCGGCCCGAGCCACGGCGAGCTCCACGGCAAGACCCTGGGCATCGTCGGCTACGGCCATATCGGCGTGGAAATCGCGCACCGCGCCCGCGCCTTCGGCCTCAAGGTGATCGCCGTCAACCGCACCCGGCGCCCGACGCCGGCGGAGCTCGACTGGCTCGGCACCCTCGACGAGCTCGACCGGCTGCTCGGCGAAAGCGACTATGTGGTGGTCGCCCTACCGCTCGCCGACGAGACAAGAGGCCTGATCGACGCCGAGCGATTGGCGGCGATGAAGCCCGATGGGGTGATCGTCAATGTCGGCCGCGGCCACGTGATCGAGGAAGAGGCGCTCTACACCGCGCTCGCGGAGAGGCGCATCGGCGGCGCGATCGTCGATGTCTGGTACGGCTATGCGACGCCCGAGAACCCGGACCGCGGGCCATCCGAATTTCCGTTCCAGAACCTCGACAACATCATCATGACGCCGCACACCAGCTCACGCACCGCGCCGTCGCGCGAGCGCCGCTGGCTCACCGTCGCCAGCAACCTCGACCGTCTCGCGCGCGGCGAGGCGCTGGAAAATATCTGCTTCGAGGGAATTGCCCGATGCTAAAGTGGATCCATTGACTGATCTTCTCCGCAATTAACGAAGGGAGCACATCCATGATTGAGGCAGGAAGCCTTGCGCCGGCCTTTGCCATGACCAACCAGGACGGGGCGCCGGTTAAGCTTGAGGATTTCGCCGGGAAATATGTCCTGCTCTGGTGGTATCCGAAAGCCGATACGCCTGGGTGAACGGTCGAAGGCAAAGGGTTCCGTGATCGAATCCAAGATTTCAACGACCGAAACGCGGTGATCCTCGGGGTCAGTTTCGACACGCCGGAGGACAATCGCGCGTTCAAGGAAAAGTTCGACTTCCCCTACGACCTGTTGAGCGACGACGGACGGTCGGATTCCATCGCCTACGGGGCGGCCACGGCCGACTCGGAGAAGCCGAGCCGGGTCTCGGCGCTGATCGGGCCGGACGGCAAGATCGCCGTGGCTTACGACACGGTCGTGCCGGCCGACCATCCGGACCAGGTGCTGGCCGACCTGGACCGGCTCGCCTGAGACGATGGCCGAAAACCATCCGGCTTTGACCGCCGGCCGCGTTGCGGTGGTGACCGGTGCCGCGAGCGGCATCGGTCTCGCCGCCGCCAAGCGCTTTGCCTCGCTCGGCATGAAGGTCTGCATCACCGATGTCGCGGAAGATGCGCTCGCCGCCGCTGCCGACGAGGTCGCCGGGCTGGCCGGGGGCGGTGCGGACGACGTGCTGGCGGCGGCGGTCGACGTCGGCGACCTCGCGGCGATGGAGACGCTCAAGGACTGGGTCGATGAGCGCTTCGGCGACGTCGCGGTACTGATGAACAACGCGGTGATTCGGCTCGACGCGCCGACCACCGAAGGCTCCGAGAACTGGCGGCGCACCATGGAGGTCAACTTCTTCGGCGTCGTCAACGGGGTCCACGCTTTCGTGCCGGCGATGATCGCCCGGGGCGAGCCGGCGATCGTGATCAACGCCGGCTCGAAACAGGGCATCACCAACCCGCCCGGCACCAAGCCGGCCTACAACGTCGCCAAGGCGGCGGTGATTTCCTACACCGAGAGCCTGCAGCACGAGCTGCGCAATACGGATGGTTGCCAGGTCACCGCCCATCTGATGGTGCCGGGCTGGACCACGACCGGCGGCCGCGAGCACCAACCGGGCGCCTGGCTGCCGGACCAGGTGATCGACTATCTGTTGGCGGCGATCGGCAACGGCGATTTCTACGTCATCTGTCCCGACGGCGAGGTCTCCCCCGAGGAGGACCGGCGGCGGATTCTCTGGGCCGCCGGCGACATCGTCGAGAACCGGCCGCCGCTCTCGCGCTGGCACCCGGCCTACGCCGAGGCGTTCGAGACGTTCGAGCCCTGAGCCGCGGTTCGGGAAATTTAAGTCGTGGTCGACCCTTACTTGGTCACCTCCACCCTATCCCTCCCCCCAACGAGGGGGAGGGTTAGGGAGGGGGGGGCAACTGAATGCCGCTTGCGCGGCGGCAAGCCGCGGCTCCGCCCGGTCGAGGGCTAGGGCGCCTCTGGCCGACGTCTTCGGCGGTTGTGATAAATCCTTTAGAGGTTTCGGCTGGAAATCCGCTAGTATTGCCCTCGTGCAGATGCCTTTTTATCTGACTGATCCTCCTGGCGCGGAGTGCAAAACATTTCGGAGGTAAAAAAATGCCCACTGACGACGGAACACCCGGCGCGCAAGCACCGGCGGAACAACCCGGCATGCAAACGCAGGCCCCCGCAGCGGCGGCCTCGGAACCACCGGACACGGACGCCCTCGACAAGAACCTTCTCAGACAAGCGGTGATAATCGGCGCGATCGTTCTCGTGGTATTGATCGCAGCGTTTTTTGGCGCGTTCTGATCACAAGAATCCGGTTCTAATCTTCGGTCGAATTTTGGCGCCGCAGCGGGGGAACGCTGCGGCGCTTTTTTTGTCGTCGGGCCACGGGCGTGCCCGGCCGGATCCCTCCGGTCGCCGTTGATGGTAGCGCGAGCCAAAACGCGTGTTTATTGGGTCGCGCTGCCCACGGCGCGGGGACGGACAACACCCGCTTCCAGGATACTGGCTGGGCGCCTAGCTACTCGCCTAGACTTCGAGGCCGTCCTCGGCGCGCCGCTCCTTGGCGACATCCTTGATCTCGTCGAACTCCTGGCGAAGCCGCTGCTGCTCGTCCGCCGACAGCCGGTCGATGTTGCAGAAATCGAGTTTCCAGTCCGCATCCTCGCTCCAGCGCAGCGGCGACTGGACGGTGGTCCGCGGGCCGGGCGCCGATTCGAGCACATGGAGCGCCAATTCCATGGTCAGGGCTTGGGAGTCGGGATCGTTTGGCCGGCCCGCCGAATTGCCGAGCGGGAAGTCGCTGAACAAGAAGCGCGGCACGCCGACCTGCTCGACGATGTCCTTGGCGCAACCCATGATCACGGTCGGGATGCGGTTTTCCTCCAGGTGCCGGGCGACCAGACTCACGGTCTGGTGGCACACCGGTCAGTTGGGAACAAGGACCGCCATGTCCGACCCGTCCTCGCGCACACGGGCGAGGATGTCCGGGCAATCCTGCTCGATCGTCGTGATCTGGCTGCGGTTGGTCGGGGCGCCGTGGAAGCGGGGCGCCAACTCGCCGATGCGGCCCGCGTTGGCGAGCCGCTTCAACTGGGCCAGCGGGAACCAGGTATGGATGTCCTCGGCGGTGGTGTGCTTGCGGTCGATGCCGACGTGCGAGATGCGCAAATCGGGCTCGCCCGCGGCATCGCCGGAATAGACCTTGTAGAACTTGGCGGCGGCGTTGTAGGGCGCGCCCGGCCCCTGGTCGCCTCTGTCGGGCCGATAGGGGGCGGCGGTGGTAATCAGCGCCACTCGGCTTTCGGCGAGCGGTTTGGCGAGCGGCGTGAACGGCACCTCGGCATACTGCGCCCAGCGGTAGGGCGCGCCGTAGCCCAACGTCCGGTAGTAGGTTCGGATGCGCTCGAGGTAGGGGACCGGCGCGTCGTGCGGGGCCGCGAAGCCGAGTTCACTCTGTTGTTCGGACATCTCTCGTTCCTCTCGCTCGATGCCGCATTGTAGCGCCTACGCTGCTAAAAAACCCCGGCTTCGAGGCCGGCCGCCATCAGGGTGCCGAACTCCTCGCACTGGGCGACGAATTCCTCCTTGAACTCGCCGCGGCAGACCAGCGGGTCCTGGACCTCGCGCCAGCGGAGCCCGGTGGTGATGGTCTCTATACCGCGCCTCGTGCCGGTGCCGTCGTGTCCGGCGCGGATGTAGAACGCAAAGGGCAGGCCCTGGGTCTCCTCGAGGCACGGGTAGTAGATGCGGTCGAAGAAGTCCTTGAGCGCGCCGCTCATATAGCCGAGATTCTCGG
Source organism: Alphaproteobacteria bacterium (assembly GCA_030743445.1). Classification (GTDB taxonomy): domain Bacteria; phylum Pseudomonadota; class Alphaproteobacteria; order UBA8366; family UBA8366; genus JASLSL01. The sequence goes on along the minus strand of JASLSL010000072.1, from coordinate 2,806 downwards.
TCGTTCCCAGGATGATCGCATGGGCCGCCAGCACATCCTCCGGGACCGTGTCGAACGGCGACTTGGCGGTCACCGCGACATCGTCGATATCCGGGTGCCTGGCGCCCTCGAGGACCGCGTCGAGCATCGCCCTTGTGTTCTCCGAGGGCGCGTGGGCGACGATCAGGAGCTGTTTGTTCGCCATGGTCATTAGGTAGCACGAATCGCTTTCGCGAATTTACATGCATCGCCAAACCTGTAAAAGGAAGACCGGCGAACTAAATTGGCTTGAGCATGAATCAGGGTAGGGACCATGAGTGACGATCAGAACATACACGTCCTCGGGCTTTGCGGCAGTCTGCGCAAAGACTCGATCAATATGGTCGCGCTCAAGGCGGCGGGGAGCCTGATGCCGGACGGCAGCGATCTCCATATCGCCGATATCTCGGATATCCCGATCTACAACGAGGACGACTGCGCGGACGGATTCCCGGTCGCCGTCGGGGAACTGCGCGACAAGATCGCGGCGGCCGACGCGCTGATGATCGCGACGCCGGAATACAACCTCTCGGTCCCGGGGGTGCTGAAGAACGCGATCGATTGGGTGTCGCGGCCGCCGGACCAACCGTTCGAGGGCAAGCCGGTCGCCATCCTGGGCGCCTCGCCGGGCCGGTCGGGGACCATGCGCGCCCAGCATCACCTGCGGCAGATTTTCGTCTTCGTCGACATGAAGCCGATCAACAAGCCCGAGGTCTTCATCACCGACGCCCGGACCAAATTCGACGAGGACGGCCGGGTGACCGACGACGAGACGGCGGAATTTCTGACCGATCTCACCGCCTCGCTGATCGACTGGACCCGCAAGCTGAATGGGTCGGCCTGACGCCGACCCCTCCGCGGTCGTCTCCAATGTACCTGGCGACGCGCTATTCGGCGGCCGCGGATTGCTCCTCGAACAACGTTCCGACATAGAACTCGCGGCGCTTCAGGCTGGCCACGAACTCGTCCTCGAAGCTGTCGGCGACCGATCCGGTGACGATGTCGGTGCCCAGCAACGCGTCGGACCACGCCTGCAGCAGCGGAAAGTCCTTCAGGATGTCGGTCTTCAACTTGGCTTCGACGAACGCGAAACGCTGCAGGAACGGCGCGTAGGACGCGTCCACCAGGCTGATTTTGTCGCCGTTGAAGTATGGGCCGTCGTTGCCGCGCTCGGCGGCGATCGCCTCTTCGAGCTTGGCCAGAATGGCCGGCGCCTTCTCGATGCCCTCGGCCATCGCTTCCTTGGTCTTGGTGTAGTAGATGCCGCTGAGCCCCGGCGCGAAGGTCGGGACGAAATCGGTCCACGCCCGGTTGCGCGCCCGCTTGATCGGGTCGGCGGGGTGCAGCTGCGGCTCGACCACCTCGTCGAGATACTCGGCGATGGCGTTCGACTCGAACAGCGGCTGGTCGTCGACCGACAGGACCGGCACCTTGCCGTGCGGCGAGATTTCCAGGAACCAATCGGGCTTGTCGCGGAGATTGATGTATGTGACCTCGAACTCGACTCCTTTAGCACGCAAAACGATCACGGCGCGCTGGACCCAGGGTCACGTAACTGAACTGATCAGATGATACTTGGCCATCAGGCGTTCCTTCCAATTGACTGGACGCACCATAACGCAAGGAAACGGCGTTGCAACCCCGCCGACCGCCCTAGGTTTGGCTGTACCGGGGACGGGGCGTCGCCTACCTTTGCGAATACCCGGCAACAGCCGACGAGGGAGGGAAACCATGCAGGCCGCCGAGGCGATCGCCGAAATCCTGAAGCGCGAGGGGGTCGAAATCGTCATCGGCTACCCGGTCAACCACATCCTCGAATTCGCCGCCCGGGCCGACATCCGCCCGATCATCGTGCGCCAGGAGCGCATCGGCCTGCATATGGCCGACGCGATCTCGCGGCTCTCGAGCGGCAAGACGATCGGCGTTTTCTGCATGCAGCACGGGCCGGGCGCCGAGAACGCTTTCGGCGGCGTGGCCCAGGCCTATGGCGAGTCGGTGCCGATCCTGGTCATGCCGATGGGCTACGCCAGGCGGATCGCCCATGTCGACCCGAACTTCAACTCAGCGCTCAACTTCCGCCACGTGACCAAGTCGGCCGAGCCGGTCACTGGTGTCGCCGAGATCCCCAACATCATGCGCCGCGCCTTCACTCAATTGCGCAGCGGCCGCGGCCGGCCGGTCCTGGTCGAGGTCCCGAGCGACATCTTCGCCGAGGAATTCGAGGGCGAGCTCGACTACACGCCGGTCTACTCGACGCGCTCGGGCCCCGACCCGGCGGCGGTCGCCGCGGCGGCGAAGGTGCTGGCCGCGGCCAAGCGGCCGGTGATCTATGCGGGGCAAGGCGTGCACTACGCCGAGGCCTGGGATCAGCTCAAGCAACTGGCCGAGCTCTTGGCGGCGCCGGTGACGACGAGCCTGCAGGGCAAGAGCGCCTTTCCCGAGGACCATCCCTTGTCGCTCGGCTCGGGCGGCCGCTCGATGCCGAAGCCGGTGCACGAGTTCCTGCACGATGCGGACGTCATCTTCGGCATCGGCTGCAGCTTCACCCAGACCAGTTTCGGGGTCGCGATGCCGCAGGGCAAGACGATCATCCACGGGACCCTCGATCCGCTCGACCTCAACAAGAACGTCGTCAGCCAGCACGCCATGGTCGGCGACGCGGCGCTGACGCTCGAGGCCCTGCTCGCCGATCTCGACGGGTTGGCGACGCGCGATCCGGATCCCGTCGCGGCCGAGATCGCGGCGGTGCGCGGGCCCAGGCTCGCGGGGTTGGTGGCAAAGCTGTCCA
>JASLSL010000071.1 GCA_030743445.1 Alphaproteobacteria bacterium | reverse complement strand
CAGCGCGCCTCGATGTCGGCCTTCTTGCCGGCGCCGTCGACGATCGTGGTGTCGTCCTTGGTCAACACGACCTTCTTGGCCTGTCCCAGCATGTCGAGGGTAACGCCCTCGAGTTTGATGCCGAGTTCCTCGGACACCACTTGGCCCGAGGTCAGGATCGCGATGTCCTGGAGCATCGCCTTGCGGCGATCGCCGAAGCCGGGCGCCTTGACCGCCGCGACCTTGAGGCCACCGCGCAGCTTGTTGACCACCAGGGTCGCCAGGGCCTCGCCCTCGATGTCCTCGGCCAGCACGATCAACGGCTTGCCCGATTGAACCACCGCCTCCAGGACCGGCAACAGGGCCTGCAGACTGGAAAGCTTGCTCTCGTGGATCAGGATGTAGGGGTCCTCGAGCTCGCAATTCATTTTCTCGGCGTTGGTGATGAAATACGGCGAGAGGTAGCCGCGATCGAACTGCATGCCCTCGACCACGTCGAGCTCGGTCTCGAGGCCCTTGGCTTCCTCGACCGTGATCACGCCCTCGTTGCCGACGGTTTCCATCGCGCGGGCGATCATCTCGCCGATCGCGGTCTCGCCGTTGGCCGAAACGGTGCCGATCTGCGAGACCTCGTCGTTGGTCTTGACCGGCTTGGCGCGCTTTTCGATGTCGTCGACCACGGCGTTGACCGCCATATCGACGCCACGGCGCAGATCCATCGGATTCATCCCGGCGGCCACCGCCTTGACGCCCTCGCGGACGATCGACTGGGCCAGCACGGTCGCCGTGGTAGTGCCGTCGCCGGCGAGGTCGCTGGTCTTCGACGCCACCTCGCGCAGCATCTGCGCGCCCATGTTCTCGAACTTGTCGGAAAGTTCGATTTCCTTGGCGACGGTGATGCCGTCCTTGGAGATGCGCGGCGCCCCGAATGCCTTGTCGAGGAGCACGTTGCGGCCCTTCGGCCCAAGCGTCACCCTGACCGCCTCGGCCATGACATCGACGCCGCGCAACATGCGGTCGCGGGCGTCGCTCGAAAATCTTACGTCTTTTGCAGCCATTTTCCTGTCGCTCCCTTACTCGATAACGCCCATGACGTCGGATTCCTTCATGATCAGCAGGTCTTCCCCGTCGATCTTCACCTCGGTGCCCGACCACTTGCCGTAGAGCACCCGATTGCCCTTCTTGATGTCGGGCGGAACGACCTTGCCGGTCTCGTTCCGCGCCCCGGGACCGACGGCGACGACTTCGCCCTCCATCGGTTTTTCCTGCGCCGTATCTGGAATGATGATGCCGCCAGCGGTCTTCTCGTCGCTGTCGAGCGGCCGGACCACGACACGGTCGTGCAGAGGCCTGAGATTCATTAAAACACGCTCCTGTTTCTTGATTCACCGGTGTTTAAGGCAGGTTCTTAGCACTCCCACCCCGTGAGTGCTAAGGCATATAGGGAGCGCTCGAGGGTCTGTCAACAGGCGACTGTGATCAGGCCGGGCGAACGTCGAAGTGGTGCTCGAAGCGCGCGGCGTCGGCACTATCGAGCGCGACCGAGACATGGGCCTGTCGATCGTCGTCCTCGCGCTCCAGGACATCGCCATGGGTGTAGAGCCAGGCGAGTGCGGCACCGTCGGCGAGATCGAGGTTGAACTTCAGTACCGGGCGTTTTTGACCGAGCCGCCGATCTATCGATTCGAGCAGGTCATCGCAGCCCTCGCCGGTCTTGGCCGAGATCGGAATCGCGTCTTCGTCGCGCCGGGCACGGTGGAAAACCGCAGTTCGGCCGTCGTCGTCCAATAGATCGATCTTGTTCAACACCTCGATCGGTTTCGACTCCGCCTCGCCGAGCCCGAGGTCGCCGAGAATCGCCTCGACGTCGCGCTTTTGCGCGGCCGTCTCAGGATGCGAGGCGTCGCGAACATGGAGCAGGATATCGGCCTCCGACACCTCTTCCAGCGACGCCCGGAAGGCGGCGATCAGGTCGGTCGGAAGCTGGGATATGAATCCCACCGTATCGGACAGGATGATTTGCAAGCCGGAGGGCAGATCGACCGTCCGCATCGTCGGATCGAGGGTCGCGAACAGCAGGTTCTCGGCGAACACTTGCGCCCTCGTCAGGCGGTTGAACAGGGTCGATTTCCCGGCGTTGGTATAACCGACCAGGGCAACCACTGGATAAGGCACGCGCTTGCGCGCCGCGCGATGCAGACCGCGGGTTCGCCGCACCGTGTCCAATTCGCGCTTTAGCTTGGTGATACGGTTGCCGATCAGCCGGCGGTCGATTTCGATCTGGCGCTCGCCGGGGCCGCCGAGGAAGCCGAATCCACCACGCTGCCGCTCGAGGTGGGTCCAGCTTCGCACCAGTCGCGAACGCTGGTAGCTGAGCGCCGCGAGTTCGACCTGCAATCGGCCCTCGTGGGTCCGCGCCCGTTCGCCGAAAATCTCGAGAATCAAGGCGGTGCGGTCGATCACCTTGGCGTGCAACTGTTCCTCGAGATTGCGTTGCTGGACCGGCGACAACGCACCGTTGACGATGACGACGTCGACCTCGAGCGCTTCGGCGAGCTCGCGGTAGCGCTCGATTACCCCCTTGCCGAACAGTGTCGCGGGCCGGATTCGCGGTACCCGCACGACCTCCGCATGGGCGATGGTGAGCTGGATCGCCCGCGCCAGGCCGACGGCCTCTTCCAGCCGGTCTTCCGGCTTGCGGTCGTCGCCGTCGCGCCGCGGCTTGAAAGGATGCAGCACGAGGGCGCGCCCGACATCGGACGCGCCCCCTTCATTTGCGCCATTCAGTCTGTGTCGCTCAGTTCGCGTCACTATCCGCCGCAACTTCCTCTGCTGTTACTTCTGCTGTTTCTTCTGCTGTTTCGCCGCGGCCCGCATCGAACAATTGAACCGGTTGTGCGGGCATCACGGTCGATATCGCGTGCTTGTATACCAATTGCGAATGCGCGTCGCGGCGCAAAAGGACACAAAAATTGTCGAACCAAGTGATGATTCCCTGAAGTTTCACGCCGTTCACGAGAAAGATCGTGACGGGCATTTTCGCCTTGCGGACATGGTTGAGAAACACGTCCTGCAAGTTCTGACTTTTCTCCGAAGCCATCGTACCACCCCTTCTTGTTGTTGGGGCCCTCCCACGGGCCCATCCATCGTCGGGGTCACCAATTAACTATATGGGCGGTTGGGTCGTTTCAGCAATATGGTAAACCATTGCTAGCGGTAGTTCAGCGCCCGCCGATCAGCCGCGCCAGCGCTGCGCAATCGTCCAATTCCAACGCCGGCGGATGATCCGAGAAGACGCCATCCGCATGGCCGCCATTGCCGAGAAGGACCGGTACACAACCGCATTCATGGGCGAGTTCCATGTCGATCTCGTTGTCGCCGACGAACCACACCTCGGGGCCGGCGGCGATTTCGCTCCCGGATAGCGCCATTCCCACGGGCTCCGGCGAGGGTTTGTCGCGCGCCGCGTCGCCGGCGCCGACGAGACGGCCGAAATAGTCGCTCCAGCCGAGATGGGCCGCCTCCTGGCGCAAATAGCGGCCGGTCTTGTTGCTGACGACCGCGAGATAGAGCCCCGCCCCGGCCAACTCCGCGAGCATTTCGCCGGCGCCCGGCGTCTCGATCAAATTTTCGAGATGCCGGTCCTCGTAGGCCTTGAAGTAGATTTCCGCGGCCTCCTGCCATCGTTCGCCGAACAGGTCGGGAAAACTCCGGCCGAGGGCATGGCGCACCCGTTGGCGAACCTCGGCCAGACTCCACGGCGGCATGTCCATCGCTTGGAACGTGACTTCGAGGACTGCGTGGATCGTGCCCCAGGTGTCGACCAGGGTATTGTCCCAGTCGAACAGGATGGCGCGCGGCGGCCGGGGCGTCGCCGTCACGCGATCTCCCGCAAAGGCTCGATTTCGCCCGCGGTCCACGGGCCGACATGCTTGTCGCGCCGGCCGCCGGCACAGTAATCCAAGTACCAATCCAGGAGCTTCAGAGCCAACGGTCCGGGCTTGCCGTCGCCGATCATCGTGTCATCGACCTGCACCACGGGTGTTACGAACGACGTTGCGCTGGAGGCGAACGCCTCGCAGGCGCTCCGCGCCTCCGCGACCGTGAACGGGCGTTCTTCGTATTCGAGGCCTTCGGTCTCGGCGATGGCGAAGATCGTGCGTCGGGTGACGCCGCTCAAAATGTCGATCGAGAGCTCTCGGGTCAGCAGCTTGCCGGCGTCGGTGACGATCCACGCATTGCTCGAGGTTCCCTCGGTGACATAGCCGTCCCTGTCGACCTGCCAGGCCTCGTAGGCGCCGGCTTCCGCCGCCTGCTGCTTGCCGAGGCAGTTCGGCAGCAGGCTGACGGTCTTGATGTCGCAGCGCGTCCAGCGGATGTCCGGAATTGTGATCACCTTGACCCCGTCTCGGAACTTGGGTTGTGCGGCGAGATCGATCGCCGTGGTGGTCATGACCAGGGCCGGCGGGGGTGCCACGGCCGGGAATTGGTGGTCGCGGGGCGCCACGCCGCGGGTGATTTGCATGTAGACGAGGCCGCCGACCAGCCGGTTGCGGCGCACCAGCTCACGCATGATCATCTTCAGTACCTGGCGCGAGACCGGCATCGCGATCATCAACTCGTCGAGCGAGCGTCCGAGCCGGTCGAGATGCGGATCCTCGTCGATCATCGAACGGCCGACCACGGGGACGACCTCGTAGACCCCGTCGGCGAATTGATAACCGCGGTCCTCGACATGCACGGTGGCTTTGTCGTGCAGCACGTAGCGGCCATTGACGTAAGCGAAACGGGCCATTTTTTCTCCTTGCGGCCTAAAAGAATTCCAGGCGGACGGCGAACATCTTCTCGACCTTCTTCACCGATTCCGCGGCGACCAGCATGATTACTCGGTCGTTGGCTTTGATCGTCGTGCTGCCGCGCGGAATGACGACCTCTTCGTCGCGCACGATGGCGCCGATGATGACTCCTGCCGGCAGCTTGATCTCGTTCAACGGCGTGTCGACCAGGGGTGAGGTTTCCATCGCCTCGGCCTCGATCGCCTCGGCAAAACCGTCGCGCAGCGAGTGCACCGAGCGGATGCGACCGCGGCGGATATGCTGCAATATCGTCGAGACCGTGATCACCCGCGGGTTGACCAACACGTCGATGCCGAGAGTCGCCATCAGCGGCGTATAGGTGTCCTTGTTCACGAGCGTGATGGTGCGCTCGACCCCGAATCGCTTGGCCAGAAGCGAGGCCAGAATGTTGGTTTCGTCATCGTTGGTGACCGCGACGACCGTGTCGGTATTGGCGATGCCCGCCTCCTCCAGGATTTCCGTGTCGAGCGCGTCGCCGTGGGTGACTTCGGTATCGTCCAGCGTGCTGGCGATCTTGCGGGCGCGATCGCGGTTGTGCTCGATGATCCGGGCCGAAACGTCCTCCTGGCTCTCGATCTCTCGCGCCAGGTTGAGGCCGATATTGCCGCCGCCGATGATGATCAGGCGATGGGCGGCCTCGTGCTCCTCGTGGCCGAACGCCGCCATGGCGCGCCTCACGTGCTCGGTGTCGGCGACGAAGTAGACCTCGTCGCCGGGCAGCATCTGGTCGGTCGATTTCGGCACGAAGTGGGATTCGTCGCGAATGATCCCGACGATGACGATGTTGAGGTCCGGAAACAGGCCGGTAAGCTGACGCAGCGGCGTGTTGATGATCGGGCAGTCCTCGTCGCACCGGACGCCGATTACCCGGACCCGGTCGTCGGCCAGCGGGATCATGTCGAACGCCCCCGGCACCGCAAGCCGCCGCGCGATTGCCCGGGCGACCTCGTATTCGGGCGAAATGATGACGTCGATCGGCAT
>JASLSL010000070.1 GCA_030743445.1 Alphaproteobacteria bacterium | reverse complement strand
GCGCTGATCGGCGCGCTGTGGATGAACAGCCGATATCACGAGGCGCTGGCGGCGCTCGAGGACGCGGTCGCCCGGGTGCCGGACGATCTCGAGATCCGCTGGCTCCATTGCATGTATTCGCTGCTGCCGATGTACCGGACGGAAGACGAGCTCGAGCGCCACCGGGCGCTTTACACCGAACGGCTCGGGGACCTGGCGCGCCGCATCCACGCCGCCGACCCGGACTCCCTGAAGGCGGTCGAGCGCTGCGTCGGTAATTTGAAGCCGTTCCTGCTGCCCTACCAGTACAAGAACGACCGCGACATCCAGCGCGTCTACGGCGAGATGGTCTGCCACGTCATGGCGAGTTGCCACCCCGAGGTCGCGGCGCGCCGGCGGAGCGAAGATCGCGGCGACGGCCGCATCACCGTCGCCTTCGTTTCGGAGTTCGTCTGGGCCCATTCGAACTGGAAGCTGCGCCGCCGCTGGATGAAATACCTCGACAAGCGCAAGTTCCGTCTCGCTTGCGTCCATCTCGGCGACCGGTGGGACGAGATCAGCGACGAGATCAAGAGCCACTGCGAGGAATTCGCCCACACCCCGTCGGATTTCGACGGCGCGCTGCGCTATCTCCTGCACCTGCAGCCGGACGTTATCGTCTTTCCCGAGATCGGCATGAGCGGGCTGGTGCTGCGGATCGCCGCCCTCAGGCTCGCCCCGGCGCAGAGCTATTCCTATGGCCATCCCGAGACCACCGGCCTCTCGACCATGGATTACTGCCTGACCAGTGCGGTGATGGAGCCCGACGACGGCGACCAGAACTACGTCGAGGATTTGGTCCGCCTGCCGGGCCTGTCGTTCCCTTACGTGCCGCTCGACACCGTGGCGAGCGACGCGGCCCGGGCCGATTTCGACCTGCCCGAGGACAAGTGCCTCTACCTCTGCGCCCAGACGCCGCAGAAGTACCTGCCGCAGGACGACGACATCTACCCGCGGATCGCCACGGGGAATTCGGACGCCGCCTTCGTCTTCATCGAGGGGGTGCAAATCTTCGATATGGAGATTTTGCGGGCGCGTCTTGGGCAAGCATTCGAGGCGCATGGCCTCGATGCGACCGCGTACTGCCACTTCGTGCCGCGCATGTCGCCGGAGCGCTACAAGGCGCTGAACAGATTGGTGGACGTGTTTCTCGACAGTCTCGGCTGGTCCGGCTGCAACACCACGCTGGAGGCGCTGCAGCACGGTCTGCCGATCGTCACCGCGCCGGGCCGCCTCATGCGCTCGCGCCATGGCGCCGGGGTCCTCGCCGCGGTCGGCGTCGAGGACACGATCGCCCGGGACAAGGACGAGTATGTCGAATTCGCGGTTCGGCTGGGCCGGGAGCCGGATTGGCGCGCGGCGGTCCGCGCCAAGTTGCTCGAGCGCAAGGGAAAGCTCGAGGAAGACCGGAGCTCGATCGATGCGTTAGGCGAATTCTTCGAGCGCGCGGTCGCGCGCGCCAAGCGGCGTTAATCGAGATCGGCGATCGCGAAGGGCGCCGGCGGCTCGCCGGCGCAGTAGCGTCGCCACATCTCGCGGAACGCGCGCTTGACGCCCTCAGCGAAACCGCGCTCGTCGCAAAGCGGCGATTGCAGCATCGTCCGGCGGAGCGAGGTGCGCAGCTCGACCAATCGGTCCCTGTCGCCGGCGAGCTCGACCGCGGTCTTGACGTAGTCGCCGGGATCGGTCGTCGCCAGTTCCGGCAGGCCGACCGCACCGTTATGGGAAAACCCGGACCGGTTGGCCTGACGCTGGCCGTAACAGTAGGAGATGACGGGAACCCCCATCCATAGCGCCTCGATGCGCGAGATGCCGGCTTGGAAGGGATAGTTGTCGAGCAGGACGTCGACCCGGTTGTAGGCCGCGAGGTGGCCGCGATGATCGGTCTCGCCGAGAAAGATCAGACGCTCCGCCGGGATGCCGTGGTCTTCGAATTGCGCGGCGATCCGGGCGCCGGACGCCTCGTCGATCCGGAAATCCTTGAACGTCATGGTGGCGCCGGGCACTTGGCGCAGCACCTCGGCCCAAAGCTCGATCGATTGGGGCGAGATCTTCTCGAGCCGGTTCAAATTGCCGAACGAGATGTGACCGTTGGCCTGGTGCGGCGGCGGGCCGACATCCGGCGCATCCCCGGGCGGGTGCCAGACCGACATCGGCCGCTCGAGATAAACCACGTTCGAGAGATACCGGTCGATCGTCTCGGGCGGCAAGACGAGGTCGTCGGTGAGCAGGTAATCGACCGCCTCCGAGGCGCCGATGGTGTTGGCCGCGGCCCATCCGACGACGATCGGCGCCGGCTTGAAGGCATAGGTCAACATTCGGTTCGCGGTCCGATGCGCCAACAGGTCGATCACGATGTCGATCCGGTCGGTCCGGATCGTCTCGCCCAGTTCCCGGTCGCCGAGGCCGAACACGTCGACGACCTTCTCGGTCGCGCCCAGGAGGTAGTCGTCGGTGACGGTTCCGTCCTCGCGATCGGAATAGATGATCCGGGTATCCGGCGCGCCGTCGGTGTCGTGGAACCACGGCAGCAGATACCAAATCAGCGAGTGGTTGAACGGCGTCGCGAAATCGCTCGAGACGAACCCGATCCTCAGCGGCCGGTCGGGGTTCGGGTCGGTTCGCGCCGGCTCGACCGATCCGATCAGCGGTCGGATGAAGCGCTCGTTCCAGCGCCGGTATTCGTCGAACGCCGCCTCGTCGTCCAAGGTCGAAAACTCGATATGGCGAAGATATTCGTCGGCCGCCCGCTTCGCGTCCGGCTGGCGGGCCAGGATGGCGCGAAACAGCGCCGTGGCCTCCTCGATATAGCCGTATACCTTCATGTGCTGCGCCACCACCAGGAAGACGCCTTCAGGGTCCTCGACCGACGGCACCGCGGCGCACGCGAGGTCGACAAGCTGCTGCATCCGGTCCTGGGTGCGGGCGATGGTGAACAGCAGGTGCCAGGCGGGGACCGCCGCAGGCTCGTCGCGAACCACGTCGCGCAACATGTCCGCCGCCTCGTCGACCAGGCCTGCGGCGAGCAACTGGTCCGCCTTTCGTGTGAATTGCTCCGCGGGAGACGTCATTTCGGAAAATAGTTTAAAGAGCGCTCGCGCCAGCAGGCAAACGCAATCGAAACTCGGATTTGGAATCGAGCGGTTTAATTAACCCGGGTGCAATTGTTATACAGGTCCCATGACCGCACTGTCGGATGAGACGCAGACCAAGGTGCTCGAGCTGATCGGCGCCGGCCGGGCGGACGAGGCGGTCGCCGTGCTCGAGGAGGGCCTCGCCGAGACGCCGGACAGCCAACCCGGATGGGCGATGCTGATGAGCGTCCGCTACGCCCAGGACCGATTGGCCGAGTGGGGCGACGCGGTCGCCCGGTTGATCGACCGGATCGAAAATCCGGAGCACACCTTGCTGCCGCTGGTCAGCGATATGCTGCTGCGCGGATTCGGCGACGAGGCGGCCCGGGTCGCCGAGGCGATGCTCGAGCAATGGCCCGATTCGCTCGCGATCAACGAGTTCGTGTTTTTCTACAAACTGACCTATGGGCGGGACGACGCCGAGGCCTTTGCGGAATACAAGCGCTGGAACGACTTGGTCAAGCGGATCAGGCCGGCCGCGCCGTCCTCGCCGGCCGAGACCGACCGGACGCCCGACCGGCCGCTCCGAATCGGTTACCTGTCGAGCGATTTCGGCGGCGGCCACTCGCTGGTCGCGGTGTTGGCGTCATGGTTCGCGTGGGAGGACGAAAATTCCGATGTCCATATCCTTTACTCGAACATGGACCCGGCGATCGAACCCTATCCGGTGTTCACCGAGGCGGCCGACGCGTTCGTTAACGTGTCGGCGCTCAGCGACGTCGAGCTCAACGACCGGATTCGCGCCGACCGGATCGATATCCTGGTCGACTTCATCCTGCACCTGCCCGGCAACCGGCTTGGCGCCTTGGCGATGAAACCGGCGCCGATCATCGCGTCCTGGCTCGCCGTCGGAATCGCGCCGGGCGAGGACTCGGTGGATTACGTCATCGGCGACGAGATCGTGGTCGGCCCGGCTCAGCGCGACAACTACGTCGAGAAGGTGGTCTGGTTGCCCGACACCCACATGGCGTGGCAGCCGCCGCCGAGATCGCCCGAAATCGCGCCGCCGCCCTGCCTTGCCAACGGGCAGGTCGCGTTCGGCAATCTCAACCGGATCGCCAAGTTTTCGCCCGAATGCCTCGATCTCTGGGCCGAGGTGCTGAGCCGGGTGCCGGGCTCGACCATGACCTTCAAATACACCGCGATTGACCAGGAACAGTCGAAGACCTACATCGCCGTGCCGTTCCTCGCCAAGGGCGTCGGCCTGGAGCGGCTGATCTTCCTCGGCGCGACACCGCAGTTCGAGCACCTGGAGACCTATAACGCGATCGATATCGTGCTCGACAGCTTCCCCCAGCAAGCCGGCGTTTCCGGATTCGAGCCGCCATGGATGGGCGTTCCGACCATTTCCTATTGCTGCATCGACAGGCCGGTCGGCCGACTCGCACTGATATTCGCCAAATCGCTTAACTACGAATCGTTGATCGCGGAGTCGCCCGAGGACTACGTGCGGATCGCGATCGACCTCGCGGCCGACACCGATTATCTCGTCGAGCAGAGATCCGTGATGCGCCAGAGGCTGCTCGATTCGCCGCTTTGCGACAGAACGGCCTACAGCCGCAATGTGGGGCTGGCGTTGCGCGAAATGTGGCGGCGCCACTGCGCCGGCGAGCCGCCAGCGCATTTCGCGGTGCCGGGCCGGGCGAGCATGAGCTAGGATCGCCGACGATGGGCGAGAACGACAAAACGAAAGCCGGCCCCGGGGCGGACTCGCGGGACAGTCTCGCGGTCGCGGGCCTCAAGATCTACATCGAGGGCGGCGCCTGGCAGGACGTAAGGGGATATCTTTACCCGAACGCGATACGACTGATCGAGTATATCGACCGCTGCCAGGACAAGATGGATGTTCGCGGCAACCTCGGCGAGATCGGGCTGTTCCACGGCAAGCTGTTCATCTTTCTCTACCTGCTTGCGCGCCGCGAGGAAAATGTCGTCGGGGTCGACCTGTTCGTCGAGGACAATTGGGACTCGTTCCACCAGAACCTCGCGCCTTACACCTATCCCGGCAAGGACCCGGTGATCGTCAAAAGCGACTCCGTCGAGCTGACCGCGGATGACTTCATCGACCGCGCCGGCGGGCCCTACCGGATGCTCAGCGTCGACGGCGGGCATCTGGTCGACGAGGCGCTGCACGACCTTAGGGTCGCCAACGCCGTCCTGGCGGAAGGTGGGGTGCTATTGCTCGACGATTATTTCGATCCGCGATGGCACGGCGTGTCCGAGGCGACCAACAGGTTTTATCTCGGCGACGATGATATCCGGATCGCGCCCTTCCTTTATACCGGCAACAAGACGTTCTTCGCCACGACACCGCACCATCGCGCCTATCGCGAAGCGGTCGAGGACGCCGTCGACATGACCTCGGGCGAGATCCGGACGACCTCGTTCCACGGCGAGGATTTGATCGTCATAACGTGATGAAACCGGACCACTAGTTGCGATGGAAATCCAAGTCCAACATCCACCCGGCGAATTCGTCGAAATCCCCCTGATCGATCTCGGCGACGGGGGGCCGGTGGCCCTGTTCGAGGCGTTTCCGGACCGCGCCGAGGCCCTGATCGAGGCCGGCCGCCAGTTGATTCCCCAACCCGCGTTCGGGATCCTGGAAAGCTTGTCGCGCCGTTGGGCGAGACGCACCCGCAATCCCTATTTCGATGAGATCGAGGCGATCGCGGCCCGCTTGCCGATCGGCGGTTGGTTCCTGAACCTGTGTTTCGAATGGGGCTGCACCACGGGCGTGATGGCCGATCCGGCGGCCGGCGGAACACGTATCCTGCGCACCCTCGATTGGCCGTTTCACGGGCTCGGCCGCAAGGTCGTGGTGGCGCGCCAGGACGCCCCGGCGGGCGAATTCTACAACGTCACCTGGCCGGCCTTCGTCGGCGTCGCGACGGCGATGGCGCCGGGACGCTTCGCGGTCGCCCTCAACCAGGCGCCGCTGGTGCGTCGCGGCTGGTGGCCGCTGGCGCTCGACTGGACGATCAACCGGTTGAAGGTCTATTGGCGCCGCGCGCTGCCGCCGGCCCACCTGCTGCGCCAGGTGGTCGAGACCTGCACCGACTACGAGCGGGCGAAGGATATGCTGGTCGAGACGCCGATCGCCCTGCCGGCGATGTTCACGCTTTCGGGCGCGGAATACGGCCAAGGCTGCGTCATCGAGCGCCTGGAGCGCCGGGCCTATGTCCACGAGGCCCCGGCCGCCATCGCCAATCACTGGCTCACGGCCGGGCTCGAAGGCGATCCGCGCGGCATCGATAGCCACCGCCGCTTGCGCCTGATGAGCGGGTTCTGCGCCGGCCACGTGCAAGATTTCGACTGGCTGGTGGCGCCGATCACCAACCAGGACACCCGTCTCGCGACGGTCATGAACGCGGCGCGCGGCACGTTGCGGCTCCAGGGCTGGGAAGCCAGTGGCCCAGTGACCGAAATCTTCGATCTCGCCGCCGCCGAGGCCGCCCGGCGCGGCGGCGCCAAAACCTAGATAAACCGCCTAAAACCGTTGACTTCGCGTTATCCCGGAGTATAGTCCCGGCGCGTTCCGGCGGCCCCCGGCGGCTCGGCGCGAATTCGCGCCCCGAACGGAAATCCACGGGAAAGTTCGAGACGATGTTTGCAGTGATCAAAACCGGCGGCAAGCAATACAAGGTCGCCAAGGACGACGTGATCCGCGTCGAGCGCCTGGACGCCGAGGCCGGCGCCAGCCTGGAGCTCGGCGAGGTGCTGATGGTCGGCGACGAGAAGTCGCAGACCGTGGGCGAGCCCTTCATCTCGGGCGCCAGCGTCGCCGCCACCGTCCTCGAGCAGACCCGCGCCGACAAGATCATCGTCTTCAAGAAGAAGCGCCGCAAGAAATACCGCCGCAAGAACGGTCACCGCCAGCACCTGACGGTGCTGCGGATCGACGATATCCTGACCGGCGGCAAGAAGAAGGCGGCCGCCCAGAAGGCCGACAAGAAGGCGGAGGCCAAGGCCCCCGAGGCTGACGACAAGAAGCCGGCGGCCAAGAAGGCGGACGAAACAAAGACCCAGGCGAAAAAGCCGGCGACCAAGAAGAAGGCTCCCGCCAAGAAAGCCGACACCAAGAAAGCGCCGGAGAAGAAGGCCGCGGCCAAGAAACCCGCCGCAAGGAAGCCGGCGGCCAAGAAGAAGGCGCCGGCCAAGAAGCCGGCGGCGAAGAAGGAGTAGGGCGCGATGGCTCATAAAAAAGCGGGCGGCAGCTCGCGCAACGGCCGCGACACCATCGGCCGGCGTCTCGGCGTCAAGAAGTATGGCGGCGAGGCTGTCCTCGCGGGCAACATCATCGTCCGCCAGCGCGGCACCAAGGTGCATCCGGGCGAGAATGTCGGCATCGGCAGGGACCACACCCTGTTCGCGCTGAAGGAAGGCGCGGTCAAGTTCCACAAGACCCGGGCGCGGACGACCGTCTCGGTGGTCCCGACTGAATAGGGCGGTCCGGCGCCTGCTAGGAAACACCCCGGGGGAATGACTTTCATTCCCCCGTTTTCGTCGGGACAGGGCTGATGCAGTTCCTCGATCAAGCCAAGGTGTACGTCAGGAGCGGCGACGGCGGCAACGGCTGCCTGTCGTTCCGGCGCGAGAAGAACGTCGCGCGCGGCGGGCCCGACGGCGGCGACGGCGGACGCGGCGGCGACGTCATCGCCGAGGCGGTCCAGGGACTCAACACGCTGATCGACTACCGCTATCAGCAGCACATCAAGGCGGGCCGCGGCCAGCACGGCATGGGCCAGCAGCAGACGGGTGCGGCCGGCGAGGACGCCGTCCTCCACCTTCCGGTCGGGACCCAGGTCTTCGCCGAGGACAACGAGACCCTGATCGCCGACCTGACCGAGGTCGGCCAACGCGCGGTGCTGGCCGAAGGCGGCGGCCGCGGCCGCGGCAACACCCACTTCAAGTCCTCGACCAACCGGGCGCCGCGCCGCGCCGACCCGGGCGGCCCGGGGACCGAGATGTGGATTTGGCTGCGGCTCAAGCTGATCGCCGACGCCGGCCTGGTCGGCCTGCCCAACGCCGGCAAGTCGACCTTCCTCGCCGCGGTCTCGCGCGCCCGCCCGAAGATCGCCGACTACCCCTTCACCACGCTCTATCCGCAGCTCGGCGTGGTCTATGTCGACCGCGAGGAATTCGTGCTCGCCGACATCCCGGGATTGATCGAGGGGGCGCACGAGGGCCACGGCCTCGGCGATCGGTTCCTGGGGCACATCGAGCGCTGCGGCGTGATCCTGCATCTCGTCGACGGCACGAAAGAGGACGTCGCCGACGCCTACCGGACGGTGCGCCGGGAGATTACCCTTTATGGCGCCGGGCTCGAGGACAAGGCCGAGATCGTCGGCCTCAACAAGTGCGACGCGCTCGACGAAGCGGCCGTCGCCGAACGCAGCGCGGCACTCGAGGCGGCCTCGGGCAACCCGGTGCTGGCGCTCTCCGGCGTGTCGGGGGCGGGTGTCGAGGCGGCGCTCCGGGCGCTGCTCGGCGTCATCGCCGCCGACCGGGGCCCGGCCGCCGGCAGGGCACGATCGCGCAAGCCGCGGCCCTGGGAGAACGTCGGAGGCGGCGTGTGACCGAGAGTATCGAATCGGGCAAGCGAATCGTGCTCAAGATCGGCTCGGCGTTGCTCGCCGACGAGACGCGCGGCGCGATCCACCGCAAGTGGCTCGAGGCGCTGGCCGACGATATCCACGCGGCACGCGAACGCGGCCAGGACGTGCTGGTGGTCTCGTCCGGTGCCATCGCGGTCGGCCGCCGCCATCTCGACCTGAAGGATCGCGAGCTGCGGCTCGAGGAAAAGCAGGCGGCGGCCGCAACCGGGCAGATCCAGCTCGCCCATGCCTATCAGGAGGCCCTGGCGCGCCATGGCATCTCGGTGGCGCAGATCCTGCTGACCCTCGACGACACCGAGGAACGCCGTCGCCACCTCAACGCGCGCAGCACGCTCTCGCAGCTCCTGGCGCTGGGGGCGGTGCCGGTGGTCAACGAGAACGACACGGTGGCGACCAGCGAAATCCGGTTCGGCGACAACGACCGCCTCGCCGCCCGGGTCGCGGCGATGATCAGCGCCGACACGCTGGTGCTGCTCTCGGACATCGACGGGCTCTATGACAGCGATCCGCGCTGCAACCCGGACGCCTCCCACATTGTCGAGGTCCGCGAGGTCACAGCGGAGATCGAGGCGATGGCCGGCAAGGCGGCGGCCGGATATTCCTCGGGCGGGATGGAAACCAAGCTCGAGGCGGCGAAGTTCGCCATGGCCGCCGGCTGCCGCATGGCGATCATGGACGGCACCGAGCCCCGTCCCCTGGCGCGGCTGATCGACGGCGCACGGTGCACCTGGTTCCTGCCGCCGGCGAACCCGTTGACCGCGCGCAAGCGCTGGATCGCCGGCGCCCTCAACCCGGTCGGCGAGATCACCGTCGACGACGGGGCGGCGAAGGCGCTGGGCCAGGGCAAGAGCCTGCTGCCGGTGGGCGTCACCGGTGTGGCGGGGCGGTTCGAGCGCGGCGACGCGGTGATCGTCCGGGGAGCCGACGGGCGCGAGCTGGCGCGCGGACTCTCGGCCTATTCCAACGGTGACGCGGCGCGCATCATCGGCCGCCGCAGCTCCGAGATCGAGAAAATCCTCGGCTATCGCGGCCGCGACGAGCTAATCCACCGCGACGACCTGGTGCTGACGAGCTAACGCTTAAGAAAAACCGTCATCCCGGGCGAGACCGCGAAGCGGGCGAGACCCGGGACCCATTCCGTACAAGACACGTACCGGTCAAACCACTTCGCGGGCTTTCCGGACTGAGTCCCGGATCGATGCTACGCACCGTCCGGGATGACGGTGTGGGGGGTTATCGTGCCGGCGGCGCGACGGTCATCAGGAACTCGTCCGCCTCGTCGAGGAAAACGGGATCGTCGAAGATGCGGTCCGAGCCCTCGGCGATCTTGGCACCCACGTCGGCCGCCCAATCCGGGTCGGTGCCGAGGCCGAGCGCGATCCGCGCATAGTCGGCCGCGTCCTCGGCGACGCAGTCCATCATTTTCATATGCTTGTAGATCGCGAGGCTGACGCGCCCACGCAGGTAATCGCCGGGTAGAGTCACCACCGGCGTTCCCATGGCGAGCGCCTGATAGGTCGTGGTGCCGCCGCAAAAGGGGAAGCTGTCGAGGCCGACGTCGGCGAGCTTCAGGAGCCGCATGTATTCGTCGTGACTGACGCGCTGAAGGAAGGTCGCGCGGTCGGCCGCGTCGCCGAGCGTCGTGCGGAAGCGCTCGCGGAGGCGCTCGCCCAAGCGCCGGTCATGGCCCTCGAGCAGCAAAATTCGGCCCTGCGGGTCGCCCTCGAGGATCGCCTTCAGCGCCGCATCCATGTCGGGATGGATCTTGAACAGGTTCTGCGCCAGGAAGTAGAGGGTCTCGTCCTCGCCGAGGCCGAAATCGGCGCGCACGGCCGGCGGATCCGGGTCCGGCGGCCGGGTGTAGGAAAACGGCAGGCCGCCAAACCGGACCAGTTGCTCGCTGTAATGGGCCTCGGCGCCCTCGGCCTCGGCGGCGTCGCACGAGAGGTAGTAGTCGATCGTCGGAATCCCAGTCGTCACCGGATGCCCGTACAAGGCGCACTGCACCGGCGCCAGGCGCGCGAAGGCGAGGAAGTAGGTCGCGTGGTCCATGCCGATATCGGGGTAGACCAGGACATCGGGCTCGTACTCGGCGATGCGCTCGCGTCCGGCCTCGAATCCCGCCGGCAGGGTTTCCGCCCGGTCGGCCAACCCGGTGAGCTCGCGGCGCAGATTGTCGTCCGGCGCGTGCGCCACGTCGAACAGGGCGATCTCGCAATCTTCACGCCCGGCGAGATGCGACAACAGCCCACGCATCAGCCGGCCGATCGAATGATCGAAGAAGAATCGCGAGACGAAGGCGAGCCGCCGCTTCGCGCCCGATTTTGCGCCACCCCGGCAGTGCGGCGCGGTCCAGTCGAGCTTGGGACATCCGGCGCGGTAGAGCCGGGCCAGCCCTTCCTGCAGCGGCCGGTCGTCGAGCCCGTAATAGGCGAGGTAGAACCGGTTCGCGCCGCACTCGCGCGCCGGATGGTCGATTTTCGGCGGATCGGCCTCGAGTGCCGCCAAGCGGGCCTCGTAGGCGGCCCGCGCATCGTCGTACTCGGCCGCCGAGGCCGCGACGATCGGCACCTGGAGGTCGCGGCGCAGGCGCACGCCCGCCGGCCCGCCGAGTCGCAGCACCTCGTCGTAGTCCGCGCGCGCGGCCTCGAACTCGCCGCACGCGACCAGCGCGTTGGCCCGGTTGAGCCGCCCGATCTCCCAGCGCGGACGGCTCTCGATCGCCGCGGCGTAGTGTTCCAGGGCATCGTCGATCTTCCAGCGCCGGGTCAGGATGTTGGCAAGATTGAGGTGGGCCTCGGCATGGTCGGGACTGACATCGATCGCCGCGAGATAAGCGATCACCGCATCGTCGTGCCGACCGAGGAGCTCCATCGAGACCCCGAGGCCGAACCGCGGCGCCGCCCAATCCGGGCGAAGGGCCGCGGCCTGCGCCAGGTACCGGGCGGCGTCGCCGTTCAACCCGAGTTCCTGGCAGACGCGGCCGAGATTTTCCAACAGCTCGGTGTCGTCGGGCCGGTCGGCGAGCTCGGCCTCGAGCCGCGCCCGCTTGGCGGTCAGGGATACCGTTTTGCCCTCCATGAGGGCCCTAAAATGATTGCCAGCGCGGCCGATGACAAGGCGCAAAAAAGGGTGCGCCGAACGCCGCGTTTGGTTAATGTGTCCGCCCTCTAATGCGAGGGTCATGGGCATGAGCACCGTTACCGCACTGCCGGACAGCGACGCC
>JASLSL010000069.1 GCA_030743445.1 Alphaproteobacteria bacterium | reverse complement strand
TCGATCCGGCAGCATTCCCGCCGCGATCCGCTGGAGCGAGACGCTCGGCAAGTTCGCCGAGACCATTGGCAAGTGGGGCACGCTGTTCATGATCCCGCTGGTGGTCATCACCGTGTGGGACGTGTTCCAGCGCAAGGTCCTGAAGTTCATCGGCGACATCATGCTGGCCCAGGGCTGGACCGACGCGCGCGACGCGATGTACGACACCCTATTCGCGCTGTTGCCGTTCCGCTCGACCCTGCTGCAGGAGCTCGAGTGGCACTTCCATACCGCGATGTTCGTCCTGGTGCTGGGGTACGGCTACATCTACAACCGGCACGTCCGCGTCGACCTGATCCGCGAGAAGCTCGAATTCCGAAAGCAGGCCTGGATCGAGCTCTTCGGGGTCAGCTTCTTCATGCTGCCCTACTGCGTGATCGTCGGCTATTTCGCGTTCGATTACGCGATGGACTCCTACTTCATCAACGAGCAGTCGGCCTCGCTGGTCGGATTGCAGCATCGCTGGGCGATCAAGGTCGTATTGGTCATCGGCTTGCTGTTGGCGTTCATGGCCGGGTTGGCGGTTTGGCTTCAGGTCGTCGTCGCGCTGTTCGGATCGAAAAGCAATAATTTCGCGCTTTACACGATCGAGCGAACACACGAGAAGGTCGAAAAGCGCATGTTGTTGGAGAACATCGACGACTCGTTCGCCGACGGCTCGAGCGAGGCCAAGCGTGGCGACAGCAGCAAGCTGCTGAGCCGGCAGATCGACCAGGAAGCATTCGCCCACGCGGCCGACACCAGGGGGCAGAAGTTCTTCTATTACTTCGGTTTGGCGGTCGTCGTCCTGGTGATGATCCTGCTGTTCCACACTTTCGATTTCTGGAGCTGGCTGATCTAGCCCCAATCGGTTTCGGCGAAGGCGGGCGAACCACACAGCGACTTGGCGAGGCTTCCGATGCGACGCATGTCGAGCTGGGAGAAATACGTCAAGAAATACGTCTGGGACGACGAGCGGACGCCCTATCTGGTTTCGGTCGACAAGCTGAAGCGCCGCCAGGCGGACAAGGAAATCTTCATCTTCGTGGTGTTCCTGGCGATCCCGTTCACGCTGATCCTGCTCGCCGCGATCGCCCAGATGGTGAAGGCGGGGAATTACGAATACGTGTTCGTCGCGTTGTTCGCGATTTCGATCCTGGCGGCAGTGGTCGTGCTTCACGCGACGAAAAGCTGGCCGGCGGCGCTTTACTGCATCACGGCGCCACTCGCGATCCTATTGTATTTCGTGGTCAACGGGTTCAGCGCCAAGCAGGGCATGATCGACCAGATCATCATCCTGGTCGTGCTGCTTAGCTGGCTGCGCTACACGGTCCGGGTGATCCAGATCGCGCGCGCCTATCCCGACCTGCCCGACCCGCCGCCGCCGAGCGATATTCCGGAACTGCCGACGTTCACGCCGCCCGACTGACACTCGCGCAGATAGGGCGGGATCATCGCCAGGTGGTCGACCTCCAGGACCCAACCAGATTCACGTCTCGTCCCGGCGGTGATCGATGTCGTGCCTGCCGGGCATATCCCCGTCTTTGTAGGAGTCTTCGATCAGGTTGATATGACCCAGATCATAGCTCGTCCGGCGCAGCCGCCTGGTCCGCCGCTCGGCCCAACCAATGTCGGACCGGAACGCCTTCACATAAAGATAATGAAAGCCCAAAACGACGCCCCAACCCGCGACGATCCACCAGGCCGACCATGTATTGGCCGTCGTCACGTCGAGCAGGATCGCCACCGATATGGCGATCAGGTAGGCAAGGCAATGCCGGCGCAAACCGCGGTCCGCGAACGGCGACCGGGGCAGCGTCTCGGGCTTCTTCACGTCGGGGTCCATCGCAACCACCGAGTATAGGTCAAACCCGGCGGATTTCACGCCGAGAGATATCGCCCGCCGGGTTGTTCGCCCGCGAACGGTCGGCTAGCCTCCTTGCGGCCGGTTCGGGGGACGATCATGAAAGTGAAGCGGTGCGGGATATCCGCTATGGCGATGGCGTTGGTCGTCGTGACCGGCGCCGCGTTCGCGCCGCGTTCGGCCGCGGCCAAGGACGGGCAGATCGTCTGGCGCATGGCGAGCGTGTTCCCCGGCGGCCTGATCCAACTCGGCAACCTCGGCACGCGGTTCGCCGCCAAGCTGGCGCGGATCAGTGGCGGCACCTTCAAAATCGAATTTTACGAGCCGGGCGCGCTCGTCCCCCAGTTCGAGAGTTTCGACGCGGTCGCCGGGGGTGCTGTCGACGCGGCCTGGTCGACCGCCAACTTTTGGATGAGCAAGGACCCGGCCTTCGCCCTGTTCTCCTCGGTGCCGTTCGGGCCCGACGCGGCCGAACTCGCGGCGTGGATTTACGAGGGCGGCGGCGCCGAGTTGATGGATAGGCTATACAAACCCTATGGGCTGAAACCGGTGATCTGCGGAGTCGTCGCGCCCGAGGCGGCGGGCTGGTTTCGCAAGGAGATCAAGCGCGCCGAGGACTTGAAGGGTCTGAAGATGCGCACCTTTGGCCTCGGCGCCAAGGTCCTGAAGCGGCTCGGCGTGGTGCCGCAATTGGTCGCCGTCGACGACATTCTCTCGTCGCTCGAGCGCGGTTCGATCGACGCGGCGGAGTTCTCGATGCCGGCAATCGACCTGCGTCTCGGCTTCCACAAGGTGGCCAAATATTACTATTTCCCGGGCTGGCACCAGCAATCGACGTTGCTGGAGTTCGTCGCCAACAGAAAGGCGTGGCTCGGCCTCTCCGATATCGCCCGGGCGCAGGTCGAAATTTCGTGCGGCGACACCTTCCGCGAAGGCATGGCCGAAGGTGACGCGCTCCAGGTGAAGGCGCTGATCGAGCTGCGCAACGAGGGGGTGGAGATCCGGCGCTGGCCGCCCAAGGTGCTCGACAAACTGCGCAAGTCGTGGACGGCTGTCGCCTCGGGCCTCGCGGCCAAGAGTCCGAATTTCAAGAGAATCTGGACATCCTACACCCGGTTCCGCGAAGAGTACCGCGTGTGGCGCGAACTCGGCTACCTGCCCTAGAGCGGTTCAGGTCCAATAGAACCATTTGATGGGAGCAGATGGTTCCTATTGGACCTGAACCGCTCTGGTACCCCGCTGAGGATTACTCGGCGGCGGTCTCGTCGACCTGCGTCGTCGCCTGAGCCTCGATACGGGAGAGGCGGTTCAACAGATAGTCGATATCCTCGACATCGAACTCGTCGTCCGGCTCCTCGAACTGGGTCAGCATGCGTTCCAGGATCAAACGGTGTCGCCAATCCGGGTCGCTGTCGCTGCGTTCAAACTCGGTTTCCTTGGCGATGTCGATGGCGGCCAAGAACGCCGGGTAATAACGCTCCGGCATCTCCGCCTTCGTGTACAGCGAACGCAGGGCGAGGTCGTTGTCGTCGTGGACAAGAATTCGCGCGTTGACCAGCGGCACGTCGGCTTTGACCGCGAGCGACGCCTCGAAGAAGGTCAGGTCGCCGGTGCAGAGTGCACGCAGGATGATCGATGTCGTCAACCGGCCGTTCCGGTCCATTTGCCGAACCATGTCCTCTACGTTGGGCTCGTCCTGGCCGGCGGAGAGAAGCCCGATGGTCGCCCGTTCCCGGCTCTGCAGGACGAGATCGCTCGCCACCTCGGGCGACAGCTCGTGATGCCCGACGAGGTGGTCCTTGAGCTCGTCGGTCAGCTTCGCAACCAGCCGCTCGGCAACCGTGATCGGCAGCTTCTCGCGATGCACCAACGGATCCTGGACACGCTCGCTGTCGCCGTAATTTTCGACGACCTTCTCGAGCGTCGTCTCGGTCAGCTCCGCGCCCTCGTTGCCGACGAGCGCGACGACGGCATCCTCGTTGCCGCTGTCGACCAGGGCCTCCGAAACCGCCGCCGACACGACCTCGCGCTGGGCGATGGCGACTTGCTTGGAGGCGCCCTGGGTGGCGATGATTTCCGTCAGGTCCTCGTCGCTCAGCGCCCGCGAGTTCGTCAGAATAGGAAACGCAACCGCGTCGCTGATATCCTGGGCCAGCGATTTGGCGATATCCCCCGGCAGGTCCGGAATGTCGTTCAGGCTCTTCGACAGCGCCTCACGCACGCGTTCCTCGACGTCACCCGCCATGACGCGAAATATATCCTCGGCGATTTTCCGCTCGTCTTCGGTGAGCGAATGGGAGTCGAATTTGCCGGCGATCTTGACCGCGGTTTCGGCGTGGGCCTCGGGCGATGGGTCCTCAAACAACCGTTTGACGTCCAGATCGCTCAGCCCGCCGCTCGTGGCATTGCTTCCGTTTGTCATGGTCATCCCTTGGCGCATCCCTATTTTGACATATCGAAACTTGTCTTCGGGATCTCCCGCCGTCCCTTTATGACGGTAAGATGGTAAACAAATGACTAACGCCATCGTGAATGTCGGCAGGATTGATAGCGCTACCGGATAAGGCTATTTCGTTGCCATGAGGTCGATCCACGAGATCAGGACGTCAATCGCCGCCATCCTGCTGTCGCTTGCTTGTATCGTGGCGGCGGAGGCCGGCGAACCGACGCTCGGCGCGGACGAAGCCTTTCGCATGGCCGCCGCGGACGAGATCACCCTGATCGATATCCGCTCGCCGTAAGAATGGCGGCAATCGGGTGTGCCCGAGGGCGCGCTCGAGATCACCATGCACAATCCGAACGGGCCGCAAGCGTTCTATGAACAAGTGCTGGCCGCCATCGGCAACGACAAATCCAAGCCGATCGCGGTGATGTGCGCCTACGGCAACCGCTCGAACTGGGCCCAGGGCTTCCTCAGGAAGGCCGGCTTCACCAACGTGCTGGATATGAGCGAAGGCATGTTCGGGCGTGGCGCCAAGCCCGGCTGGCTGAAACGCGGCCTGCCGGTCAAACGTTCCGAGTCGTGTTAGCTTAGTTAGCCCGACGCCTTCTTCTTTGCCGGCTTCGCCGCTTTCTTTTTCTTCGCCGGTTTCTTTTTCTTCTTCACCCGCCCGTCGAGTGCCGCAACGACCGCCTGAATTTGGCCGTCGATATCGATCTCCATCTCCGACGTCACTTCCAGGTTTCGGTCCTCATAGACGCTGTCGTCCGGGAACTTTTCCTGCCACGCGGCGACCGCCTCGTCCCGCATGCCGACGAGTTCGCGAATCTGCGGGCGGAACAGCGTGATCATGCCGGTGACCCAGCGGTTGACCGGCCAACTGGGGTGGGCAAGGTCGATATTGAAATAGTTCAACAGGCGGCAGACGTCCTTGGCGGTGTACCAGACCTCGCCGGTAACCCAACGATTGGTGGTGAAGAGCTTGATCGGAAGGCCTTTCGGGTCCATCGATATCCCCGCCAGGTGGCTCAAGGCGTCGTCTTCGTCCTCGGGCATCTTGAAGTCGGGCACCGGGGCCGGCGTTATGCCGCGCGGCATGCCGTCGGGCCTGAGGAAGGTATGGAAATGGCCGTGCTCGCCCGAACGCTCTTCGGGCGGATGGGCGTGGTAATAGTACTGGCTGTGGGTCTCGAAGTCGTAGACGTCGCCGTCGGGATAATGGTTCCACTCGTAAAACGTTCCTTGGTCCTTCAGGATCTCGCCGACGATATTGTCGTCGGTCTTGGCCAGAATCCGATGAGTCTCGAGGACGAACTCGCCGGCGGCGCGCATCTCCTCGAGTTCGGCCTTGGTCAGAGCGTCGAAATCGACCAGGTCGGCTTTTGTCGGTTTTGCGGCCATTCCTTCGCGTCCGCCTCCTTATTCGGGTTTTACCATACTATGAAAATGGGTAATCGCGACCGAATGCCTCGCGCCTAGCGCCGCTCGCGAACCAGGCGAAAGCCGATCAGGATGTGCTTGAGCCCGACCGGCCGCGAATGCCGCGCCGCGGGACGGCAGATGCCGCAGCCGCTGTCGTCCCACGAGCCGCCCTTGACGATCGCCCGCCCCTTGCCGGCCGCGGTGGCGGTCCATTCGAACACCTGGCCCGCGGCGTCGAGCAGGCCGTAGGGGCTGGCGCCGCCCGGAAACCGGCCGACCGGCACGGTGTCGAAGGGCCCCTTGTCGTGGCTGTTGAGCCGCGCCGGATCGTAGCCGTCGCCCCAAGGAAAGCGGCGGCCGTCGGTGCCGCGCGCCGCCTTCTCCCACTCGCGTTCGCTCGGCAAGCGCCAGACGGCACCAGTTGCCTTGCCGAGCCACGCCGCGTACGCCTCGGCATCGCCGCGGCTGACCAGGACGACCGGATGGCGCCCACGCCCCTTGGGCGGCCATCGCTTCGTCCAGGCATGACGCCGGGTCCGCTGGTAGGGATGGATCAAGCCGTAGCCCTTCCAGGTCTCGGCGTCGACCCCGGGCGCGCGGTGCCCGGTGGCGCGCACGAAGGCCGTGTATTCGTCGTTGGTGATCGGATTCCGGGTGATCGCGTAGGCCTTGGTTTCGACCGACTGGCGCTTGAATTCGCTTTCGTACCATTTCCATTCCCGGGTCCGGCCGTGGCCGTAGGCGCCCTCGTCGAGTCGGTAGGCCGCCTCGCGCTCGGCGCGGTCCGAGCCGACGGTGAACGGGCCGGCGGGAATTTCGACAACCTCGGGCAGTGCCACCGGATCGCCCGCGGCCGCCGGCCAGACGGCCAGCATCAGGCACGCCAAAAACAGCGCCGAAACGGCAGTAAACCAACGATTGCGGATCGGTTTCACGGGTCAGCCGGACTCTCACATCGGTGTCGGCCGCATATTGCCATGGCCGTGCAAACCCGGCCAAGCGTCGGGCCGGCGTTCTCGCACAGATGTGAACGGATTTGTCGAAATCGGTGATTTGGGGTAGAAATACCGCCGAATCAATAACTTGCGGCCACTCGCCAGACAACGCATGCGGACGGTTCAGGCGCAACGGCGGATCAAAGTGACGGGTTTTGCCCTGTTCACTGCCGTTTTTGTCGTTGCCGCTTGCGCCGGTGACGACACGCCGAAACCCGACCCGAAACTCGCCGCCAAATCCGAAGCCAAGCTGGCGCCGAAGGCGGCTGGAAAGGTCGCCGCGAAGCCGGACGTCAAATCCGATACGAAACCCGAAACGAAAACCGACCCGAAGGCCGACGCGAAGTCCGACGCGAAGGCCGGCGTCAAATCCGACACGGTGGCCGAGAAGGCGCCGCCCGCGTGCAAGGTTACGGAATTCGGCCTCTCGGACCAGGGTATAGAGGTCGCCCCCGAGGTCCTGATCGCCGCCTATAGCTGTGCGATGGGACGAACGACCTATGCCACGTCCGGTCATCGTCTGGCCTCGCTCTATCCGCAATGGCACCGCCGGGATACCGCGCCCTTCCGCTCGAACCTGCATGACAAACGCTACGTCACCGTCTACGCCAACGACCGTGCGATCGGCGAGGACGACCGGAAAATAAGCGAGCTCGGCATTCGTCCGGGATCGACGGTCGTCACCCCCAGCTTCTCCGTGAAGGATGACGGCAATGTCGAGGCCGGACCGCTGTTCATCCTCGAGAAGATGCCGAAAGGCTTCAACACGCGGGCCGGTAACTGGCGCTATACGGTGATCGGACCGGAAGGCGACATCGTCGGCGTGACCCAGGGACAGCACGCCGACAGCATCGAGTTCTGCAAGACCTGCAACCGGTCGTCGGCGGACGAGGTCTACCTGGCCCTGTTGCGCGGCGAGCCGCCGGGGCCGATCGGCAAGCGCAAGAGGAGCCTGCCCAAGGACCCGAACCAGCCCGATTTGAGCCCGCTGACGCCGATCCTCGATCCGGAAGCGCCGGGCGCGCCGCCGATGCCGACGATGCCGGTCTACGATCCATTGGCGCCTCGCCCGGTTGCCGAGCCCGACTCGGAAACTCCGACGGCGGTCCTCGACCCCGGCAAACCGTCCGGCGTCCTCGATCCGAAGGCGCCGCCGATGGGCGTCCTCGATCCGAAGGCGCCGCCGATGGGTGTCCTCGATCCGAAAGCGCCGCCGATGGGTGTCCTCGATCCCAAGGCCCCGGTGCTCGACCCGAACGCGCCGGTCCTGGATCCGAACGCGCCAACGCCTCTCACGCCGACAAAACCGAAAAAGAAAGCCGGCTTGATCGCGCCGACGGCGCCGGTACTCGACCCCAACGCCCCGGTGTTGGACCCCAACGCCCCGGTCCTCGATCCGAATGCCCCGATCCTCGACCCCAAGGCGCCGGCGCTCGAGCCGGACAAGCCGGTCGCCAAGAAGAAATTGCCGCTCCTCGATCCGGACAAGCCGATCGCCAGCCCGGACGAGCCGGCCGCCAAGGACGACGAAATGTTGCTCGATCCGGACTCGCCGATCGGCAAGCAGGGGCTTTAGAGCGGCGCCCAGCGCCGGTCAGTGGCGAATGCCGCGCTCGCGGTAAAATCGTAAAGCGCCTTCGTGGACAGGGATACCGATCCCGCTTTGGCTCATGGACTCGATCCGGAGCGAAGAGAGTGCCGGATGCCGGCCGCGCAATTCGCCGAGACGCTCGAAGGTCGCGGCAACCAGGCGATAGACCCGGCTGGCCGCGACCTGCCCGGTGGTCGCGAGCACCGCGCGCAGACCGATCGTCCGGACCGGATCCGGGCTGCCCTTGTAGAGCCCGCCCGGGACGACCGCGAGGGAGAGGTCGGGCCGCCCCTTCAAAGTGCGCGCGATGGTGCCGGAGACCAACTGCACGATCCGCACCGGGCAGCGTTCGGCGAGCGCCCCCATCCGGAGCGAGGGATGCGAGGCGACCAGCGCCACCGCGTCGAGCTTGCCCTCGCAGAGTGCCGCGTCCACCGCGGCGGGCGTACCGTCGGCCGCCGCCTCGAGGTCGTCCATATCGAGCCCGACGGCACGGAGCAAGTACTCCATCAACAGGCGCGCGTAGCCGTCAGCGGCGCCGAGACCGACCCGCCGTCTCTTGAGGCTCGCGACAGTGCGGATTCTCGCTTGCGCCCGGGCCACCAGGGTCAGCGCTTCAGCATGGAGCGAGAACATCGCCCGGAGGTCGTCGTCCGCCCCGACGCCGCGGAACCGGCTGGTCCCCTCGGCGGCGTGACGCAGCCAGTCGGACTGGACGACCGCGAAGTCGACCGATCCGTCCTGCAAGGCCGCGAGGTTGGCCGCGGAATCGGCCTTGCTTTCGACCAGGCAGCGGCCGAGCTCCGCCGCCTCGGCGATACGGCAGACCGCACCCGCCGCGGCGAAATTCAGGCCGAACGGCCGGCCGCCGCCGATCACCATCGCCGTGGGCTTTCCGTTGTCGGGTTCCGGGGCCGGCGTGCCGCCCGGGGTCTGCCCCATCGCCGGCATCGCCGCCGACAGGGCCGCCAGCAGGGCCGCCAGCAGGATCGCCAACAGAACCGGTCCGCCCCTCATTCGCGGGTCGACGCGATCGCCGCGTCGATCGCCTCGCCGAGCTTGTCGACGAGTTCCTCGACATGACTGTCCTCGAAGATGAAGGGTGGCGCCAGCAGCAGATGGTCGCCCTGTTTGCCGTCGATGGTGCCGCCCATCGGATAGCACACTAGGCCGCGTTGCAGCGCCTCGGCCTTGATTCGGCCGTTGAGCTTGAGCCCCGGGTCGAAGACCTGCTTCGTGGCCCGGTCGGCGACGAACTCCATGCCCCGGAACAATCCGCGTCCGCGAATGTCGCCGACATGGTGGTGGTTGCCGAAACGCTCGTGCAGCGCATCGTTGAGCCGCTCGCCCATCACCACGACCCGCTCCAGCAAGCCTTCCTCCTCGATCGCTTCCTGCACCGCGAGTGCGGCGGCGCAGGCGGTCGGGTGGCCCATATAGGTGTAGCCGTGCTGGAAGAAGCCGGAGCCGTCGTGGATCGCCTGGTAGATTTTCTCGCCCGCGATCGTCGCCCCGATCGGCTGGTAGCCGGCACCCAGGCCCTTGGCGCAGGCCAGGATGTCGGCCGCGATGCCATCCTGCTCGCAGGCGTAGCGCGTGCCGGTCCGGCCCATGCCGCACATCACCTCGTCCAGGATCAACAGCACGCCGTAGCGGTCGCAGATCTCGCGAATGCGCTTGAAATAGCCGGGCGTCGGCGGCACCGCGCCCAAGGTCGCGCCGACCACGGGCTCAGCGACGAAGGCGATGACCGTATCGCCGCCGAGTTCCTCGATCTTGGCCTCGAGCTCGTCGGCAACGCGCAGGCCGTATTCCTCCTCGCTCTCGTCGTCCGGCCTGTCGCGGTAGGTATAGCAGGGTGCTATGTGGTGGCTCTCGAACAGCAGCGGGGCGAACGGCTCGCGCCGCCACATATTGCCGCCGGCAGCTAGCGCGCCCAGCGTGTTGCCGTGATAGCTCTGACGCCGGGCGATGATATGGCGGCGCTGGGGCTCGCCGATCTCGAGGAAATACTGGCGCACCATCTTGAGCGCCGCCTCCATGGCCTCTGACCCGCCGGAGACCAGATAGACCCGGTTGAGGTCGCCGGGCGCGCCCTCGACCAGCTTGGCGGCCAAAGATTCGGCCGCCTCGGAGGTGAAGAAGCCGCTATGGGCGAAGGCGATCGCCTCGACCTGGTCGTGGATCGCCTGGCGCACTTTCGGGTGGCTGTGGCCGAGGCACGACACCGCCGCACCGCTCGAGGCATCGAGATAGCGCTTACCGTCGGTATCGGTGATGTAGACGCCCTCGCCGCTGGCGGCGGTCGGCGGGACCGTGTGGGTGTGACGGTGGAAGACGTGTGTCATCGAGCTGCCACGATTACGACCGGCGGCGTCCCCTCGACTTGTTGGCCTCGCCCTTGGTCAGGGTCCACACCACGACCGATTTGAGGCAGCTGCCGAGCGCGTTGTCGAAGGCGCCGATGATATCCTTCATGGTGTTGCTCTTGGCCAGCTTCTTGCTCTCGAATGTCGCGGAAGCGACGATCTCGCGCAGCGGCATCTTGACCAGCTTGACGTTGATGCGCACCCGGGCCGAGGGCGGCTTCGTGGACGCGCTGATGGTCGCGACCCTGTCGGGCAGCTTCTCGGTGTATTCGGCCTGGAACTCGCGCAGTTCGGTCTTGAGCACGAAGTCGGAGCGCAACCCGATTTGTTCGCGCCCGACGCCGACGATACGCTCGGAATTCTCGAACGATTCGACCATCAGGGTCTGCACCATCTTGGGCGCGAAATCGGTCCAGTTGGCGCGGGTGAAGTAACGCAACTCGATCGGGCTGTCCTGCAATGCGATCCGCGCCGTACTGAGCCCCGCGGCCGAAACCGGGGTCTCGATCAAGAGCTGCCATTCGGCGGTCGGCAGATTCTTCGGGAAGGTGCTCTTCGGCGTCAGCACATATAGCCGCGGCGGCTCACCGCCGCCGGGCAGGTCGATCGAACAGCCGGCGGCCACTGCCAAGGCGGCCACCAGACCGATGAATGCGGAAACTCTGGAAGTTACGACCATCACTTCACCTCGACGCCGGGCTGGGTGCTTCCGAACAGGAAGCGCGCCGGATCCTGCTCGATCTGGGCCGATATCCTTGTCAGCGCGCTGACCAGCACGCGTGTATCGGACAGCAGCTGGGTTAACTGGTAAAGACCGGAGGCGGTGAAGCTCTCGACCGGCTCGC
This sequence comes from Alphaproteobacteria bacterium, assembly GCA_030743445.1. Taxonomy (GTDB): domain Bacteria; phylum Pseudomonadota; class Alphaproteobacteria; order UBA8366; family UBA8366; genus JASLSL01. The sequence continues at coordinate 4,207 of JASLSL010000069.1, read as the reverse complement.
GGTTCTCCTCGAGGAACAGCGCGAGTTGATCGGCGGCCCGGCCGACATGGCCCGCCGCCTCGGTTACTTTCTTGATCGCTCCGCGCGCATCGCTGCCGACGCCCTCCATCTCGCGGTCGATCGAGCGCATCGTCTTGCTGACACCACCGATGAACTCGGTCGTTCCGACCCGCAGGTCGCCGGTGAGGCCGCGGACCTGGCCCATCGTGTCGCTGGCCTGATCGGTCAGCAGCTGGAGCTTTTGCCGTATGTCGTCGATCAGGTCGCGCAGGCTACGGATCGCCGCCTCGGCATCCACCGTGATGACGTCGGCGCTTTTGCTCAGCTTGGCGAGCGTCGTGCGCGCCTCACCGACGGCGACATGCATTTTCTCCATGGTCGCCGCCCCGCTCTCCAGCAACTTCTTGAGGTCGGGACCGCTGTCGGCGAGCGAGCCGGTGAACGACGAAACGTGCTCCATAGTTTGGGCGAAGCGCTTCTGGTTCTGCGGGTTGAGCAGCATGTTGGCGCGGTCGACCAGCGCGGTGAACCGGTTGATCAGCTCGGGCGCGGTCTCGAACAGTTCCTCTAGGCCGGACGGCTTGGAGGGGATCACCGGATTTTTCTGCCCACGCTTCTTGGCGAGCGGCGGGGCGGCTTGGGTGCCGCCCTCGATTTGCACATAGGCGACGCCGGTGATGCCCTGGTATTCGAGCGACGCCACCGCGTCTTCCTTGATCGGGGTCGACTGCGGTACCTCGATGCTGACCTTCACTTCCTCGACGTTGTCGGGGTTGATGTTCATCGTCGTGACGATGCCGACCGGCACGCCGCGGTAGCGCACCTGGTTGCCGGGCTTGAGGCCGGTCACCGAGCCTTTGAAGTAGATGTCGTATTGGGCGAAGGTCTCGTCGAACTTGATGCCGGCCAACCAAATGACCGCGACCACCACCCCGACAAGGACCGCCAAGGTAAAAGCGCCGATGATGACGTAGCTCGCGCGTGTTTCCATGGGCTATACCATAGCGGAGTGAGTATCTTTGTCGATTGCGGCGCGCGCCCGCGGCCCATGGAAGTATTCCCGAATCCACGGATGGCTGTCGCGCATGTGGTCCGCCATCGTGCCGACGCGGACCTTCTTTTCGACCAGCACGGCAATCCGGTCGCAGATCGCAGCCAGGCTGTCGAGGTCGTGGGTCACCATGAAGACGGTCAGGCTCAGGCTTTGCTGCAGGCCGCGGATCAAGTCGTCGAACGCGGCGGCGCCGATCGGATCGAGTCCCGCCGTCGGCTCGTCGAGGAACAGGATTTCCGGATCGACCGACAACGCCCGCGCCAGCCCGGCGCGCTTCTTCATGCCGCCGGAAAGCTGCGCCGGGTACTTCGGTCCGGCGTCGGGCGGCAGGCCGACAATGGCGATCTTCAGGGCCGCCAGCTCGTCCATCAGCTCCTGCGGCAGGTCCAAATGTTCACGCATCGGCACCTGGATGTTCTCGGTCACGGTGAGCGAGGAGAACAGCGCGCCGCCCTGGAACAGCACGCCGCAGCGCACCTTGAACGCCCGCTCCGCCGCCGGATCGCCGCTGTGCGGGTCGACGCCGAGTACGTCGATATGTCCGGCGGCCGGCCGGTTGAGGCCGATGATGGTGCGCAGCAACACCGACTTGCCGGTGCCCGAGCCACCGACCACGCCGATCACCTCGCCGCGCTCGACCTCGAGGTCGAGGCCCTCGTGCACCACCTGGCGCCCGAACTGGGTCTTGAGCCCCTCGACCCGGATGACGACGTCTTCGGCCATCGCTTAAATCCCCAACACCGTGAAAACGATCGCGAACATCGCTTCGGCGAGGATCACCAGGGTTATCGACTCGACGACCGAGCGCGTGGTCATGCGGCCGACGCTTTCGGCGCTGCCTGAGACGCGTAGCCCCTCGAAACACCCGACGATGGCGATGATGTAGGCAAACACCGGCGCCTTGACCATGCCGACGATGAAGTTGGAGAGCGTCATGACGTCCTCGAACCGCCGCATGAACTGGCCGAACGTGAGGTCGAGCGAGCCCATCGTCATCAGCGCCCCGCCAAGAATTCCGGCTACGTCGGCGAGGAAGGTCAGCATCGGCAGGGTGATCAAGAGCGCGTTGATCCGCGGCAGGACCAGTACCTCGACCGGGTCGAGCCCGGAGGTGCGGATCGCGTCGACCTCCTCGTTGACCTGCATGGTGCCGATCTGTGCGGTGAAGGCCGAGCCCGAGCGCCCGGCGACGATGATCGCGGTCAGCAGCACCGCCATCTCGCGCGGAATGCCGAAGGCGAGCCCGTCGATGGTGAAGATTTCGGCGCCGAACTTGCGGAGCTGGAACACCCCGAGATAGGCCATCACCATGCCGATCAGGAAGTTCAGCAGGAACACGATCGGCACCGCGTTGAGCCCGGTCTGCTCGATCTGGTTGACCAGCGAGACGAAGCGCAGTCGGCGCGGCCGAATCAGGACGGCGCCCAAGGACACCACGGTCACGCCGAAGAAGCCGACGAGCAACCGCGTCTCCTGAACCATATCGATCAGCACATAGCCGACGCGGTCGCACAGCCGAAAGAAGGGGTTGAACCGAACGCGCAGCGGCTCGTGCGGCTGCCTGTCGGCCTCCTCGACGATCCGCAACAGCGGCTCGAAGGGCGGCGCCACGCCGGCGAACTCGATCGCCAGGCCTTCGGCCTCGAACGACTTGGCGGTGCGGCGCAACACCCAGGCGCCGGCGGAATCGAGCGCCGTCACCTCGGAGAGCTCGAAGCGCGCGCGCCTTGCGCCGTCGGCGCGCAATCCGCTGACCAGGGCGTCCAACGCCGCGGCGCACTCGACGGTCCACGAACCGCCCGCCTGAAGCGTCAGCGCATCGCCCTCGGCCGAAGTCCTGAGCCATCCGGTATCGCTCGCCATTCACGCTCCCCGGGCCGGAATTCGCTGTTCCGTTAAAACATTGGCTTTTCCGCATAACACGAGGCCACCGTCCCGGCAACGAGCGCAACGGCTTCAACGGCCGCGCGTTGCGACGCCTCTGGCCCAGCGCTAGGATGCGAGCGGCGCCCTGAGAGGCGCCGCGAGAGGGGGCCGAGGATGGACCTGAAAGACCATATCCGGGCGATCCCGGACTTCCCGACCGAGGGCATACTATTCTATGACATCTCGACGCTGCTGGCGCATCCCTGGGCCTGGAAGCACTGCGTCTTCCAGCTCGCCTACGCGGTTTCGGAGTACCAGCCGGACGTGCTGGCGGGGATCGAATCCCGCGGGTTCCTGGTCGCCGCCCCGCTGGCGTTGGAGCTCGGCTGCGGCTTCGTCATGGTGCGCAAGCAGGGCAAGTTGCCGGGCGAGACCATCGAGCACACCTATGACCTGGAATACGGCACCGACACCATCGAGATCCAGTCGGACGCGATCGAGCCGGGCCAGAAGGTGGTGCTGCTCGACGACCTGCTGGCGACCGGCGGCACGGCCGCGGCGGCCGTCGCGCTGCTGCGCAAAGTCGGCGGCGAGGTGATGGCGGCGCAGTTCATCATCGAGCTCAGCTTCCTCAACGGCCGCGCCAAGCTCGACATCCCGACCGGCACCTTGATCGCCTACGACGAGTAGCCCCGAGAGACGCCGGAAAGACGCCCAAAAAACGCCCGAAAGACGGAGGACCACACATGACCGAACAGCGGATTGTCGTCGTCACCGGCGGCGGCAACGGCATCGGCGCCGCGACCGCGCGCCACTTCGCGGCGGCGGGCGAGCGCGTCGTCGTCGCCGACATCGACGAAGCGGCCGGCAACTCGGTCGCCGACGAAATCGTCGCCGCCGGCGGCGCCGGGCGGTTCGTCGCCCTCGACGTCACCTCGGAGGACGCGATCAAGGCGGCGGCGGGGGCGATCGAGGGCGAGGACGGCCCGGTCGACGTACTGGTCAACTCGGCCGGGCTGTTGATGAACGCGATCTCGAGCCGCACCATCGACATGGCGTTCCACGACCGGGTGTGGGACGTGAACTACCGCGGAACCTTCCTTTGCTGCCGGGTGTTCGGCGACCGCATGGCCATGCGCCGGCGCGGCTGGATCGTCAACCTCGGCTCGATCAACAGCTACCGGGCGCTGCCGCTCCCGGCCTACACCCCGGGCAAGGCGGCGATCAAATCGCTGACCGAAATCCTGGCCGCTGAGCTCGGGCGCTACAAGGTGCGGGTCAACGCGG
>JASLSL010000068.1 GCA_030743445.1 Alphaproteobacteria bacterium | reverse complement strand
CGTCTGCTTTTGGCGATGCGAGCGGAAAAGGCCCCGGGGGCGACGTAAAGCGCGGCGTATACGTCTTCGATGCGGCGGGCTGCGGCAGTTGCCACACGGATCCGGGCCGCCGCGGCAAGGATCCCCGGCCCAAGGGCGAGCCGCTCGCCGGCGGTCTGCCGATCGTGACCAAGTTCGGAACCTACTACGTTCCCAACATCACGCCCGATCCGCAACACGGCATCGGCGGATGGACCTTCGACGATTTCGATCGCGCCCTGCGTCAGGGCCGCTCGCCGTCGGGTGATCCCTATTACCCGTCCTTCCCCTATCCTTCCTACACGTTGATGGCCGACCGGGACGTGGCCGACCTCTGGGCCTATGTGAAGACCTTCCCGTCGGTCAGCCGGCCCGATCGGCCGCACGATCTCGATTTCCCCTATTCCCTGCGCTCGATGGCCGCCACCTGGCTCTCGATGTATTTCCACGAGGGGCGCCTCGAGCGCGATCCCACGAAGTCGGCGCAATGGAACCGGGGCGCCTATCTGGTGCGCGCGGTCGCCCATTGCGGCGAATGCCACTCGCCGCGCGGATACCTGGGCGCGGTCGACCATGACCGGGCGCTCGCCGGCAATCCGGACGGGCCCGATGGCGACAAGGTCCCCAACATCACACCCCATCAGAAGGCCGGAATCGGCACGTGGAGTCTCGGCGACATGTTGGAATACCTCGACTCGGGCATGTTGCCGGACGGCGATTTCGTCGGCGCCGCGATGGCCGACGTGGTCGAGAACTCGACCAGCAAGATGACCGCGGCGGACCGGCGCGCGATCGCGGTCTACCTGAAATCGCTGCCGCCGATCGGCAAGGCCGGCGACGGCAAGTAGGGGCCGCCGCCACGGTCGTTGCGTCAATGCGGCCGGCGTATTACGTTGGTGGGGAAGATCCTCTGGGGCAGGCCCTACGACGTGAACCGCTCCGTCATCATCGGCATCATCGGCGTCGCCGCCATTGTGGTCGCGATCGGGCTGAACGTCCGATTGACCAACGACGAGGAAGTGGCGACGAAGCGGGCCGAGGCGCCGTCGGCGAGCGAGGCCGCGAAGCCGGCGCTCCCATCCGCCGCCGAGCCGAAGGCGGCCCGACCCACGGCGCCGAGCGGCCAAAGCCAACAGACAGCCGCCGGCAAACCCGTCGCCGTGCCATCCTTCGACGTGGTTCGCATCAATCCCACCGGCGACGCGGTGATCGCCGGCCGCGCCGCGCCGGGGGCACAGGTTACGATCTATGACGGCGACAAGCCGATCGGGACGGTCAAGGCGGACGAGCGCGGCGAGTGGGTGCTGATCCCGAAGAAACCGCTGCCGCCGGGAAATCGCGAACTCAGCCTGGTCGCCAAGATGCCGGATGGCAGCACGGCCAAATCCGAGGACGTCGTCGTGCTCGCGGTGCCGGAGGCCGGCAAGGACGTCGCCGGCCGGGCGGCGAAGGAACCGGCCAAGCCGCTCGCCATGCTGGTGCCGCGCAAGGGACTGGCGACCAAGAAGGTCCTGCAGAAGCCGAGCGTTCCGGGCGGCGTCGCATCGGGCGGCGTCTCGCTCGACGTGGTCGACTACGACGACGACGGCAATCTCAGTCTCAGCGGCAAGGCGCATCCCGGCGCCAAGGTATTCGTCTACCTCGACAACAAGTTGCTCGGCAGCGCCGATGTGGGCGCCGACGGCGCATGGCGGCTTCGGCCCGAAGGTCGGGTCTCGCCGGGCCTCTACAAATTGCGTGTCGACGAGGTCCGGGACCGCAAGGTGGTGGCGCGGGTCGAGCTTCCGTTCGCGCGGGCCGAGCCGCTCAGGGATTTCGCGGGTGAGGCCTTCGTCGTCGTCCAGCCCGGCAACAGCCTCTGGCGCATCGCCCGACGGACCTATGGCGAGGGCGTCAAATACACGCTTCTATTCGACGCCAACAAGGACCAGATCCGCGATCCGGACCTGATCTATCCGGGCCAGGTTTTCGCCATTCCCCGCACGAACTAGAGCATAGTCCGATAATATTGATACACTCCGACAGAGCCATTTCGCGCCATGGCTAGGAAAGGGCCGCAGGCCGTAGCGGAGCTACGGCCAAGGGCCTTGACGCCGCCACGGCGCGAAAGGGCCTGTCCCTCCGGGTTGTCCCGCGGTGGACGTCCGCGGCGTTGTCCCGCTCGCCCGATGTCTCCGCATAGCGCTTCGCGGGACGCCTAGCGGACCCCCACACCGCGGAGACAACGGAGTGGGTCAATATTATCGGACTATGCTCTGGGGTTTGCGACGGACAGCTATCAATCGCCGGGCGCGACCGCTATGATCCGCGCCGTTCGAATTCCGGCGGGCGGTCTTGGCCGCCCGTCCCAACGGCTCTGACGGTTGCGGTGCTCGACAGGTTCAACATCCGAATTCATCTCGCGGGCTGGCCCTTCATCTTCACCTTTTTGGTGATGACGGTGGTCGCCGGACTGTTGTGGATGCCCAACTACGTGATCGGTGGGATACTGACCGTCTGGTGCGTGTACTTTTTCCGCGATCCCGAACGCGCCACGCCGACCCGTCCAGGCCTGATCGTCAGTCCGGCGGACGGCAAGGTCAGCCAGATCGCACCCGCGATCCCGCCGGTCGAACTCGAAATGCCGGACGAGCCGCTGGAGCGGATCAGCATCTTCATGAACGTCTTCAACGTCCACGTTAACCGGATTCCGGTAGACGGCGAGGTCGCGACACTCGGCTACCGGCCGGGCAAGTTCCTCAACGCGTCGTTCGACAAGGCGAGCGAGGAAAACGAGCGCCAGGCGATCCGAATTACCACCTCCGACGGACGCGACATCGCCGTCGTGCAGATCGCCGGCCTGATCGCGCGCCGCATCCTGTGCTCGTTGGATCGCGGCCAACGGGTCCGTGCCGGCGAGCGGTTCGGCATGATTCGGTTCGGCAGCCGGCTCGACGTCTATCTGCCGAAAGGGGTGGCACCGCTGGTCGCCGTCGGGCAGACTGCGGTCGCCGGCGAGACGGTGCTTGCCGATTTCGGGTCGGACGAGGCCGATCGCGGTGGAGAAATCCGCTGATGCTGAAGAAAAGCCGCAAAAGGCGCCGCAGAAAGCGGCCGACGGGGCAGACCTTCACCAGGTTGATCCCGCACATCATCACCGTGGGGGCGCTGTGCGCCGGGCTCACGGGCGTGCGCTTCGCGCTCGACGAGAAGTGGGAATACGCGGTGATCGCGATCGCGATCGCGGCGGTCCTCGACACCCTCGATGGCGCGATGGCGCGGCTCCTGAAATCGGCGAGCGATTTTGGCGCCGAGCTCGATTCGCTGTCCGACGTGATCGCCTTCGGCGTTGCGCCGGCGATGATCGTCTATTTCTGGAGCCTGTCGGCGGCCGGCGGCGTGGCATGGGCCGCGGCGCTGTTCTTCGCGGTGTGCTGCGCCCTCAGGTTGGCGCGGTTCAACTCCACCATGGAGACCCGGCCGCCCTGGGCCTACAACTACTTCTCCGGCGTTCCGGCGCCTGCGGGGGCGCTGATGGCCCTGGCGCCGATCATTATCAGCTTCGAGATCGGGCGCGGGTATCTCGACCACCCGATGGTCGCGGGTATTTGGCTGACCGTCGTGGCGTTGCTGATGGTCAGCCGTCTGCCGACATATTCGTTCAAGCAATTCAAGGTGCCGCACCGCTATATCGTGCCGATGCTGGTGCTGATCGGATTCCTGGTCGCGGGCCTGTCGGGCTCGCCATGGGTGACCTTGGTGATCTGCGGCGGCGTTTATGTCGGAAGTTTTCCGTTTTCCGCGCGGTCCTACGAACGCTTGCGCCGAGCGGCCGAGCAGCTGCAGGACGAGTCGAAGGATGACGGCGACGACGGCGATTCCAGCGGGGAAGAACCGGCCGAGGAACCCCGTCCGGCGCATCTCCGACCGGTTTAGCACGCAAATATAGCTTTGGCGATTGACCGAGTGCCCGGTCCGGCCGTCACACCCGGAACGATTCCTCCAATCGCGCGTCGTCGACCTCGTTTGGCGCGTAGCTCACCCATTTGTCGGCGTAGTACGTGGCTCGCATGTCGCCGTCCGACTGGCGGTTGAAGGTCAGGAAGATATTCCGCCTGCTCCTATTGCTGGTGTTGGGCGGCGAGCCGTGCGGCACGTAGGCATCGAAAAAGATGATGTCTCCGGGATCGGCTTCGAGCAGCGTATATTCGTCTTCCGGCGAATACGGGGGATCGTCCTCGGTCAGGGGTTGCCATTCCTCGGTCATGAGCTCGCGTTCGTAGTTGCCCGAAGTCATGAAGCTCAACGCCGCGTTATCCTTCCTGTTCTCGTCGACCACGATGGCCATGGTAATGAAGAAGTCGCAATACCGATTCCAGCCGGCGGCTTGATCCTGATGCAACTTGTCGGCGCGGCAGCCGGGCAGTTTGTAGTTGATCTTCTCCTTGAACAGGACCGGCGGCTCGCCCATTAGCTGGGTCAGGCATTCGATCGCTTTTGGCGCCAGCAGAATATCGGCGAGTCCCGCGTTGTGGTCGCCCAACACGTTCTCGATGCGAACCAGAATGTTCTCGCCGGTAATCGGGCTCGTCTCGTAATACTTCGCTTCCTCGAACTCATCGGGCTGCTTGTCCCGCAACCCGTCCAGGTACGAGGAAACCTTGTCCATCACCGCCTTGTCGAAGAAGCCCTTCAAGACGATGAACCCCGTGCTCTCGAACTCTTCGGTTTGCTCTTGGGTAAGAAACATCGCGCGCATCCTCCATTCATGCAGATGAGTTCCTTAACGGAACCCTCTCGAACGGTCTTTGATCCGGATCAATTCTTGGATAGTTGCGCCCGGGCGCTTTCCGCGCCGTCCGCGTCACTCGGGCGTCAGGGTCCGCGAGATGATTTCCTTCATGATCTCGCTGGTGCCGCCGGCGATGCGCGACATCCTGGCGTCGGCATAGGCGCGGGCGATCGGGAACTCCCACATGTAGCCGTAGCCGCCGAATAGCTGCAGGCAATCGTCGACCACGCGGCACAACAGCTCCGTCGTGTAGAGCTTGGCGATCGCCGCGTCGTCGGCGGTCAATCCGCCGTCCTTGTGCATTTCGATGCAACGGTCGACGAAGGTCCGGCAGACCACGGCCTCGGTCTTGACCTCGGCGAGCTTGAAGCGGGTGTTCTGGAATCCGGCGATCGGCCGTCCGAAGGCCTCGCGCTGATGGGTGTAGTCGACGGTCCACTCCAGCGCGCGCTCGATGGCGCTGGCGCAGCGGATCGCCACCAGCAGTCATTCCTGCGGCAGTTGCTGCATGAGCTGGACGAAACCCTGGCCTTCCTCGCCGCCGAGCAGGTTGGTCATCGGCACGCGCACGTCGTTGAAGAACAGCTCGGAGGTGTCCTGCGCCTTGAGGCCGATTTTCTCGAGGTTGCGGCCGCGCGCGAAGCCCTCGCGATCGCCCTCGACCAAGACGAGGCTCATGCCCTTGGCGTTCTCGTCCGGGTCGGTCTTGGTCACCACGATCACGATATCGGCGAGCTGGCCGTTGGTGATGAACACCTTCTGGCCGTTTATGACGTAGTGGTTGCCGTCGGCGATGGCGCGGGTCTTGATGCCCTGGAGATCGGAGCCCGCCGCGGGCTCGGTCATCGAAATCGCGCCGATCGCCTCGCCGCGCGCCATCTTCGGCAGCCATTCGCGCTTCTGATCTTCCTAGCCGTAATGACTGATTTCGGGGGCGACGATGTCCGAATGAATTTAGAACGCAGGGCCGCTGGCGTTGTCGCGCCCAACTTCCACGACTACCCCGGCGCAATAGAGGACAACATCGCCTGCGCCGCCG
>JASLSL010000067.1 GCA_030743445.1 Alphaproteobacteria bacterium | reverse complement strand
CCGCGCCGACCGTGTGGATATCGACCTTGGGCAGCCGCACCGGAAAGTCGGCGACCTTGGACTCGTAGCCGATCTCGGTCTTGCCGCCGCGCACCAGGCAGACGTCGGCGCTGGTTCCGCCCATGTCCAGCGTGATGACCTCGCCGCGGCCGGCGAGCCCGGCGACATGAACCGCACCGACGGCCCCCGCGGCCGGGCCCGACAGCGCGGTGCGGATCGGGTGCCTGCCGGCGCGCTCGATCGACATCAGCCCGCCCGAGGACTGGTTGATGCCGAGCGCCGCGTTCGGCGCGCGCCGGGCCAATCCCTCGCGCAGCCGCTCCATGTAGCGGGTCACGATCGGCTGCAGGTAGGCGTTCAACACCGTGGTCGACAGCCGTTCGTACTCGCGGAACTCGGGTTGCACGGCGGACGACAGCGAAATGTATAGCTCCGGCATGGTGGCGGCGAGCGCCACGCCGATCCGTTGCTCGTGGTCGGGATCGAGGAACGCGAACAGCAGGCCGACGGCGCAGGCCTCCGCCTCCGACGCCCGGACCGCCTCGACCGCCGCCTCGATCGCCGCATCGGTGAGTTCGGTGACGACTTCGCCTCGGGGACCGATACGCTCTTCGACCTCGAAGCGGTGCTCGCGGGGCGCCAGCGGCGGCGGGTCGTCGGCCTTGAGGTCGTACATCCTGGGCCTGATCTGGCGGCCGATTTCCAAGAGATCGCGAAAGCCCTTGGTCGTGATCAAGGCGACCGTGGCGCCGCGGCCCTGGATCAGCGCATTGGTCGCGACCGTCGTGCCATGGGCGAGACGCTCGATCGCCGCGGCGGCGATACCGTGGTGGCTCTCGATCGCCTCGAGCCCGCCGAGGATCGCCGCCGACGGATCGTCCGGGGTCGACGGCGTCTTGTGGACGTATTCGGCCCCGCTTTCCGCGTCGAACGCATAAAAATCGGTGAACGTGCCGCCGACGTCGACACCAATGAACCAGACCATGCAAGGCCCTCGATTTTTTCTCGGTTTCGGTCAGGTAAGAGCCGGTGGTCGGCGCTGTCAATCGCCGAGCCCGACTCCGCATTTGACTGTTGCGCCAGGACTCTACTAAATAGGCGCACGACACAAGGGATTCGACCGAGACTCCGCGAGTGGCGGAGGCCCGCTCTCGGTCTTGGTGACAGCAACGAAAACAATGTCGAACCTGACGCACAGGTAAGATACAGGGAGGTATCTATGGAAATCCGGGACAAGAAATTTGCTATGCGGTCGATGGCGATTGCCGCCGCGGTCGCGGGCGCGGTCGCGTTGGCAGGGCTTTCCGCCCCGGCGCTGGCGGACGTCCAAAAAGAGAACTTCAAGGTCGTCGGCACGTGGCACTTCCTGAACAATTGGAAGAACCATGAGAAGCGCCTCTGGGTGGACGTGATTCCAAAGGCGTCGGGCGGGAAAATCACCGCCAACGCCAGGCCGCTGACCGAGCTCGGCCTCAAGGGCTTCGAGCTGATGCGTCAGCTCAAGGCCGGCGTCTACGATTTCGCGCACGGTGTGACGACCTACATCGCTTCCGACGCACCGGCGGTCGAGGGCGTGGACCTTGCCGGCACGGTTCAGGACCTTACGACCTACCGCACGGCGATGAACGCCTATCGCGGCGTGCTCGAGAGCGAATTCGACAAGCGCTTCCAATCGAAGATCCTGATGCTCTATTCCTTTCCGAGCCAGCAGGTCTGGTGCAACCTGAAGGACCGCAGCATCAAGAAGCTCAGCCTGAAGGACCTCAAGGGCAAGAAGATCCGCACCTATAGCACCACGCTCGGCGACTTCATCGAGGGCCTCGGCGCCAGCGCCGTGACCATCGCGTTCTCCGAGGTCGTGCCGGCGTTGCAAAAGGGCGTCGCGGACTGCGGCATCACCGGCACCATGCCGGCCTATAACGCCAAGTGGTGGCAGGTCGTGACCCACAATTTCCGTATCCGTCTCGGCTACGCCAGCGCGTTCCTCGCGGTCAACGGCAAGGTCTGGAGCGGCCTCAACGCCGACACCAAGAAGGTACTGACCTCGTCGTTCAAGTCGGTCGAGGACGCCATGTGGGTAGACGTCAAGAAGGACGACAAGGCGGGAATGGACTGCAATGCGAGCGGCCCGTGCGCGTTGGGTAAGACCGGCGGCATGGTTCCGATCGAGGCATCCGATGCCGATCGCGCGCAGCTCAAAGACATCGTGACCAACTTCGTGCTCAAGCGTTGGGCCAAACGTTGCGGCCAACCATGCGCCGATGAGTGGAACAAGACCATGGGCAAGGTCGTGAATTTAGAAGCCAAGATGTAGTCGCGACCCGAATATTTATCGAGCCCGGATGTCGGAACCTACCTGGCATCCGGGCTCTTTTTTCCATTCGTTAATCTAATAA
>JASLSL010000066.1 GCA_030743445.1 Alphaproteobacteria bacterium | reverse complement strand
GGGACAGGGAGCGGGCGCGCGATATTGTGCGCCCAAGCCCGTTCCGGTCAAGCGGTGGCGCCCATGCTGTGGCTCCAAACCCAGATCGCTGGCCCTGGACAAGATTCGCCTGTGTTGCTATGGGCATGATACGCCGCGACGCCACCGGAGTTCGCGCGATGCCCACGAAAAAGCCCCGTATCGTCGTTACGCGCAGGCTTCCCGACGTCATCGAGACCCGCATGATGGAGCTGTTCGATGCGCGGTTGAATCTCGATGATGCGCCGCTCGGCCATGACGACCTCGTCGCGGCCGTGAAATCGGCCGACGTGCTGGTGCCGACGGTCACGGACCGTGTCGACGCCGACGTCATCGCCGCAGCCGATCCGCGATTGCTGCTCATCGCGAACTTCGGCGCGGGCGTCGACAACATCGATCTTGGCGCGGCGCACGAGCGGGGAATAACGGTTACCAACACCCCCGACGTTCTCACCGAGGACACCGCCGACATGACCATGGCCCTGGTTCTCGCCGTTCCCAGGCGTCTCATGGAAGGCGAGCGCATCATGCGCGCCAACACGTGGGGCGGCTGGTCGCCCACCTGGATGCTCGGCAACCGCGTCAACGGCAAGCGGCTGGGGATCGTCGGCATGGGGCGCATCGGCCAGGCCTTGGCGCGCCGGGCGCGCGGGTTCGGCCTTTCGATCCACTATCACAACCGCAATCGCGTGCACCCCGACATCGAGATCGAGCTCGAGGCGACCTACTGGGAAAGCCTGGACCAGATGCTGGCCCGGGTCGACATCGTCTCGGTCAACTGCCCGCACACGCCGGCGACCTATCACCTGCTTTCAGAGCGCCGCCTCAAGCTGTTGCAACCGCACGCCTATTTGGTGAACACGTCGCGCGGCGAGGTGGTCGACGAAGGGGCGCTGACCCGTCTGCTCGGTGAAGGCCAGATTGCCGGCGCCGGTCTCGACGTTTACGAATACGCGCCGTCCGTGCCGCCGAAGCTCAGGGAGCGAGACAACGTGATCCTGCTCCCGCACATGGGTTCGGCGACGCTCGAAGGGCGAATCGACATGGGCGAGCGGGTCATCATCAACATCAAGACCTTCGTCGACGGCCGTTCCCCGCCGGACCGGGTGCTGGCCGACCTTTAGGAAATCGGCGACCGCCTCGGCCGCCGCTTCAGACGAAGATCACCGCCCCGTGCCGCGAGGCATCGTTGAGGAAGCTCACGACGCCCCCCTCCTCGACGTTGAGGTCGGGGCGAAGCGATTCGCGGCCCAAACCCAGCGCCCTCAGCCCCATCTCGCAGACCATTAGGCGGACGCCGAGCTCGGCGGCCGCGCCGAGCAATTGCTCGAAGGTGGCGACGCCGCTGGCGGCAAACGATGCGTCCATGGCATCGCCGTCCCCGGCGCCCTCGGAAACCGCCATTGCGCGCCACGGGGCGATGCCGTCTTCGCCGGGCCTGAGCAGGGCGCGCAATGCGCCCATGGTGAAGAACAGGGTGACCGGCCGACCCACTGCGGCCGCCGCCGTCGCCATGACCAAGGCGTAGTGGACTTTATCGAACATTCCCGAGAAGGCGACGACCGAGAGCTTGTCCGGGGGCGCGTGTCGAGGCCGATCAGCCGGCATGGGCGGACAGGTCCCGAATTGTCGGTCGATCGCCGCACAAGGGGCAGGCGGGATCGCGCTTCACCTTGATCTTTCGGATCATGGCGCTGAGTGCGTCCATCACAAGCAGGAAGCCCGACAGGCTTTCGCCGATTCCGAGCAGCTCTTTTAAGACCTCGGCCGCCTGCAACGATCCGACCGCGCCGCATAGCGCGCCGAGGACGCCGGCTTCGGCGCAAGAAGGAACCGGCCCCGCCGGCGGCCCGCCGAGCAGGCAGCGGTAACAAGGGCCGTGATCTCCCTCGGGTGTGGGGACGTGCGCCTTGAACGTGGCAAGCTGGGCGTCGAACCGCAGGATCGCCGCTGAAACCAGTGTTTTTTCGCAAAGAAAGCAGGCGTCGTTGACGAGAAACCGGGTCGGGAAATTGTCGCTTCCGTCGGCGACGACGTCGTAACCGGTGATCATTGCAAGCGCGTTTTCGGCGTCGATGTTTTCGTGGTGCGCGTGGACGCGGACGTCGGGGTTGATGGCGGCGATGGTGTCGCGCGCGCTATCCACCTTGGGCCGTCCGACGTCGGCGGTGGTGTGGACGACTTGGCGTTGCAGGTTCGTCAAATCCACGTCGTCGCCGTCGACGACGCCGATGGTCCCGACGCCTGCGGCCGCGAGGTAGAGCAGAAGCGGCGAGCCCAGCCCGCCGGCGCCGACCACCAGGACGCTGGAATCGAGGAGCCGCGCCTGTCCTTCGCCGCCGACTTCGCGCAAAAGGATGTGGCGGGCGTAGCGCTGAATCTGGGTTTCGCTGAAATCCATGTCGATTCGTGCTCGACGACGCTTGTGAACCGTCTCGGGCCCGGGCAACGGCGCTGCCGCCTACACCGGGGGCATCGTTCCGGTCGAGCCCAGGCCGCCCTCGCCCCGGACACTCGCTGGCAGACGGCGCACCTCGCGCCAAACGACCGCCGAGACCGGCGCCACGACCATCTGCGCGATCCGCATTCCGCGCTCGAGCGTGAACGCTGCCGGGCCGAGGTTCGCAAGGATCACCTTGATCTCGCCGCGGTAGTCGGAATCCACGGTTCCCGGGCTGTTGAGGACGGTGATCCCGTGCTCGGCCGCGAGCCCCGAACGCGGCCGGATCTGGGCTTCGAAGCCCTGCGGAAGCGCCACCGCAATCCCCGTCGGGACCACGGCCCGGCCTCCGGCCTCGAGTTCGACCGGTGAGGCGACGGCGGCCAAGAGATCGAGACCCGCGCTATGCGGGCTCGCGTATTCGGGCAGCGCCAAGTCGGCGCCATGCGGGAGCCTCTGTATGGTAACGCCGAGCGCGGTCATGGCGTCGGGCGCGCGGGCACGCCCTCGAGCGCGTCGGCGATGCGATTGGCGAGGCGCTGGGCCACGGTCGATTTGGCCATGGGCGGCCAGTCCTCGACGCCCTCGGCGGTCACGAGGTGCACGGTGTTCGACTCGGCACCGAAGGTTCCCGACGCGACGTCGTTGGCGACGATCCAGTCGCAGCCCTTGGTGAGGCGCTTGCGCTTCGCCTTTTCCACCACCGAGCCGGTCTCGGCCGCGAACCCGACGACCAGAGCGGGGCGTCCCGCATTGTCGGCGCTAAGCTTCGCGAGGATGTCCGGGTTCTCGACCAGCTTGAGGACCGGGGCACCCTTGGTGCTGTCCTTCTTGATCTTGCGCTTGGCCGGCTCGGCGACCCGCCAGTCGGCCACCGCGGCTACGAGAACGGCGACGTCGGCAGGCAAAGCCCCCTTGCACGCGGCCAGCATGTCGCGGGCGGCTTCGACGTTGATCACCCTTACGCCCAGGGGATCGGGCAAACGGGTAGGGCCGGAGACCAAGGTCGTCT
Organism: Alphaproteobacteria bacterium; assembly: GCA_030743445.1. Classification (GTDB taxonomy): domain Bacteria; phylum Pseudomonadota; class Alphaproteobacteria; order UBA8366; family UBA8366; genus JASLSL01. The sequence continues at coordinate 1,590 of JASLSL010000066.1, read as the reverse complement.
CGGCGCCCAGCCGCGCGAGCGCCCCGGCGATGGCGTGGCCCTGCTTGCCCGACGAGCGGTTGGCGATGTAACGGACCGGATCGATCGCCTCGTAGGTGGGGCCGCTGGTGACGATCGCGCGCCGGCCTTGCAGGCGCCCGGCGCCCGCGAAGAACGTCTCGATGGCCGTCAGGATGTCGACTGGCTCGGTCATGCGACCGGGTCCCCACTCGCCGGCCTCGGCCATCTCGCCCTCTTCGGGACCGACGAATTGGACGCCGCGTTCGGCCAGCCGAGCCACGTTGGCCCGGGTCGCCGGATGCTCCCACATGCGCCCATTCATCGCCGGCGCCGCCATCACCGGCTTGTCCGTCGCGAGTAGGACGGCGGTCGCCAGATCGTCGGCGATTCCGGCGGTCATCTTGGCGAGGATGTTGGCGGTGGCGGGCGCGACGAGCACGAGGTCGGCCTCACGCGCGAGCTGGATGTGGCCGATCTCGTTTTCGTCGGTCGGCGAGAACAGATCGCGAAAGACCCTCTGGCCGGTCACGGTGGCAACCGACAACGGCGTGACGAACCGTTCGCCTGCCCCGGTCAGCACGCAGCGCACGTCCGCGCCTCGCTCCCTGAGCCTGCGAATCAATTCGAGGCACTTGTAGGCGGCAATGCCGCCCGAGATGACGAGAAGGAGCTTCTTTCCTTCAAGCATGACCGTATTCGCGACCGATTGGGGAATGGACCCAACAGTTTAGAGCGGATCGCGGTCGATTGGAACCGCGATGCGGTTGTGATCAGCCGCGTGAATCCGCTCGATCTCAATAAGATAGACCCGACTCACGTGCCTGGCGGATCGCCGTTGAGCGAAACAGAGCGATCACGATCTGGTCGTACAGTGCTCTGGGGCGGCGCCGCTATCAGAGGATCAGCGCCAGGAAGACAAAGAACGCCACGAATACGATCCACGTCATCGGCAGATACGGGTTTTTCCCGGTGTCGAAGCGTAGCCTCCGGATCACCTTGGGATAGAGACGCAGCGCATCCGCGGGAGGACGCGCCGGGGACTCGCCCGGAAGTCGGCCCACCGCGAGCTCGGAGGCGACGGGACGCGGTCGCGCGATTCGCCGGCCTCGGCGCGCGGGGACGTCGGCCAGGCAGCTTCGAATCACCGGCAAGGCCGTATCCCAAAGAGGTGTTTGCGGCGCAATCGCCGCCGCGATCCGCTCGATCCCAAGCAGCGCCGATTCGAATGCGATCAGCCTTGGGTGCCCCTCGAGGATCGCCAGCTCGGCGGCGTGAAAGACGGGGACGACGAGGTCGGAGAACGACCGCTTTTCGCCGTCCGCGGTGTCGGCAATCCGCTCGAGCGCGCGCGCGGTCGAGACGGGTTCGCGATGGGGGGGAACCCACCCCGCCTCCAGAAGGGCCCGCGCCGCGCCTTCGAAGTCGCGCTCGACGAGGCCGGCGAGAAGCGCGCCGAGATATCGACGAGCCCCCGGCGTCAAGCGAACAACGGCGCCGAGATCGGTGGCGACGATCGCGCCGTCTTGCGCCATGCGCAGCGTCTCGCCCGAGAACTCGGTGACGAAAGCGCCGTCGCGCAGCACCTGTTTG
>JASLSL010000065.1 GCA_030743445.1 Alphaproteobacteria bacterium | reverse complement strand
GTCCTTGATGTTGGCGACATCGAGCCCGTGGGTGATCGACTCCTTGACCATCCGCGCCGAGAGCGGCGGCATGGCGGCGATATGCGCCGCGACCTCGGCGGTCTTGGCAACCATTTCGTCGTGCGGCACGAGCCATTGCGCGAGGCCGACGCGATAGGCCTCCTCCGCGGTCAACGGGAAGCCCATGGCCATGCGCATGGCGAGCCCCTTGCCGATCCAGCGCGCGAGCCGTGCCGAGCCGCCATAGGCCGGCAGGATGCCGAGCGCGACCTGCGGCAGGCGCCATTCGGCGCGCTCGGAGGCCACGATCAGGTCGCAGCAGAAGGTGATAATACAGCCGATGCCGACGGCGTAGCCGTTGACCGCCGCGATCACCGGTTTCGGAAAATCGGCGAGCCGGTCGAACGGCGAGACCTCGCGTTTCCGGGCGAGCCCCTTGAGGAAGTCCGCGGCCGAGCCGGTGCGGTGCGTCTTCGGGTCCTTCAGGTTGGCGCCCGCCGAGAAGGCCCCGCCCGCGTCGTCGCCCGTCAGCACGGCGCAATGGACACGGTCGTCCGCCTCCATCTCGTCGAAATACCGCGCCACGCCGTCGTAGAAATCGGGACCCCAGGCGTTGCGCGCCCCGGGCCGGCTCAGCGTGACCCAGCCGACATGGTCCTTCTTTTCGTATTCAACCGGCATGGCGATGGCTCCTTTCGGCAACTCGGTCGGGGAGCAGTGTAGGGTTGGTGTCGCCCGAGGCAAAGGACGGGCGAGACACCCTCACCCTCCCACCGCTTCGCGGCAGGCCCCTCCCTCTCCCATCAAGGGAGAGGGGTTTTACGCCGCGTCAGGCACCAATAACCCTCTCCCCTCGTGGGAGAGAGTGGCGACCCCCGCGGCGGGGGGGGAGCGGGTGAGGGGGCAAACCGAAAAGGCCGGACCCGTTATTCCGCCGCGTCGGCGGCTTTTTCCTTCTCCGCCGCTACTTCGTCGGCGGGGCGGTAGATTTCGCCGCCGCCCTCTTTGAACTTCTCCGACATCTCGTCCATGCCGTGCTTGGCGAACTCGCGGATTTCCTGGGTGATCCGCATCGAGCAGAACTTCGGCCCGCACATCGAGCAGAAGTGCGCGACCTTGGCGCCTTCCGCCGGCAGGGTCTGGTCGTGGAAGTCCTCGGCCGTCTCCGGGTCGAGCGAGAGCTTGAACTGGTCGCGCCAGCGGAAGTCGAAGCGCGCCCGGCTCAAGGCGTCGTCCCAGAGCCTTGCGGCCGGATGGCCCTTGGCGAGGTCAGCTGAGTGGGCGGCGATCTTGTAAGTGATCACCCCGTCCTTGACGTCCTTGCGGTTGGGCAGGCCGAGATGCTCCTTCGGCGTCACGTAGCACAGCATCGCGGTGCCGAACCAACCGATCATCGCCGCGCCGATGGCGCTGGTGATGTGGTCGTAGCCGGGCGCCACGTCGGTCGCGAGTGGGCCGAGGGTATAGAACGGCGCTTCCTTGCAGATTTCGAGCTGCTTTTCCATGTTCTCCTTGACCATGTGCATCGGCACATGGCCCGGCCCCTCGATCATCACCTGGACGTCGTGCTTCCAGGCGATATCGGTCAGCTCGCCGAGGGTCTCGAGCTCGGCGAACTGGGCCTCGTCGTTGGCGTCGGCGATCGAGCCCGGACGCAAACCGTCGCCGAGCGAGAACGCGACGTCGTATTGCTTCATCAGCTCGCAAATTTCCTCGAACTTGGTGTAGAGGAAGCTCTCCTGGTGATGCGCCAAGCACCACTTCGCCATGATCGATCCGCCGCGGCTGACGATGCCGGTGACCCGGTCGACGGTCATCGGGATGTAGTGAAGGCGCACGCCGGCGTGGATCGTGAAGTAGCTCACACCCTGCTCGCATTGCTCGACCAGCGTGTCGCGGTAAAGCTCCCAGGTCAGCTCCTCGGGAACGCCGCCGCATTTCTCCAGCGCCTGGTAGATCGGCACCGTGCCGATCGGCACCGGCGAGTTGCGCATGATCCACTCGCGGGTGTTGTGGATGTCGCTGCCGGTCGAGAGGTCCATCACCGTGTCGGCGCCCCAGCGGGTCGCCCAGACCATCTTGTCGACCTCCTCGGCGACCGATGACGAGACCGCCGAGTTGCCGATATTGGCGTTGATCTTCACCAGGAAGTTCCGGCCGATGATCATCGGCTCGGCCTCCGGATGGTTGATGTTGGAGGGGATGATGGCGCGGCCGCGGGCGACCTCGTCGCGCACGAACTCGGGCGTGATCTGGTCCGGGATCTCGGCCCCGAAGCTCTCGCCGTCGCCGGCGAACTCGGACCGGCCGAGGTTCTCGCGGTGGGCGATGTATTCCATCTCCGGCGTGACGATGCCGGCCCTTGCATAGGCCATCTGCGTCACCGTCTTGCCTTGCTTGGCGCGCAGCGGCCGGTGCCTCACCGGATAGTTCGGGAAGGCGTTCGGATCGTTCGGATCGCGGTCGTTGTCCTCGGGCCGGATTTCGCGGCCGTCGTACTCCTCGACGTCGCCGCGGGCGCGAATCCAGGACGCGCGCAGGCGCGGCAGGCCGTCGTCCACGTTGGGGACGAAATCCTCGTCCGTATAGGGCCCGGAGGTGTCGTAAAGGTGGACCGGCGGCTCGCCCGAAGAGGCCTCGAGCGCGACCTCCCGGAACGGGATGCGCAAATCGCGGTGGTCCTTGTAGATCTTCCGCGAGCCCGGAATTGGGCCCGTCGTGATGACGATGCTGTCTGAATCTTTTGGCATGTCGGATCTCCCAGTGCGTCAGGTTTGGAGATCCGGGATGTGCCGCATGGTTGGAAGTAAGGCGCCTTCTTCTGTGCGCCGGGTTCCAAATCCCTACGCCGGCGTGACCCGGATCAGGTTCTAAGGGTCACCGCGTTGCCTGGTTTCTGCCCGGGCCAGCGGTCTCTCAGCCCCTTTTCGGGACTCCCCTCGGGAACGGGATAGAGTCTGGTGCGAAAGAGGGGCCGCGTCAATGCGCAAGCGGAGGGTAGTCCATCGAACGATTGTGCATATCGGGTATGATCGCCACGAATCCGAAGGTTATCCGGGAAATGTCGTATAGATACGCTTGGATTTGAATCGACGACACAGGGGGTGAGCACATGTCGTTATCGAGTGTCAGCGATACGGACGCTTCGACACCGAAGTATCTCAGGGGCAGGTACGCCATCTGCGGTGTCGGCGAGACCAGCTACCGGCGCGGGTCCGAGGAGACCACCAGATCGCTCGCGACCTGGGCGATCGGCAACGCGATGGCCGACGCCGGCATGACGGCGGACGACGTCGACGGCATGCTGAGCTACTCCGGCAACGACTCGACGTTCTCGACCTTCGTCGCGGGCGACCTCGGCATCCGGCTCAACTTCTTCATGGACGTCCACGGCGGCGGCTCGTCGACCGAGGCGCTGATCGGCATCGCCGCCGGCGTCATCGAGGCCGGGATGTGCAAGACGGTGGCGATCTTTCGCGCGATGAACGGCTACAGCCAAGTCCGCATCGGCGGCACCGGCGCTCGCTCGGCGGTGCCGATCACCGGCGACATGATCCACAGCCGCGCCTACGGCTGGCAGAGCGCGGGGCAGATGTTCGCGCCGACCTTCATGCGCCACATGTACGACTATGGCACCACGCCCGAGCAGATCGCGCACGTCAAGGTCGCGCACTCGAAGCACGCCTCGAACAATCCCAAGGCCCATTACCGGCAGCGCTACACGGTCGAGGACGTGGTCAACTCGCGGATCATCTGCAAACCGCTGCACCTGCTCGACTGTTGTGTGGAGACCGACAACGCGACCTGCGTCATCGTCACCAGCATCGAGCGGGCGCGTGACTGCCCCGGCCCGCCGGCGGTGATCCAGTCGGTCGCGGGTCGCGTCTGCAAGCCGCGCGCCGACATGCACTACCAGGCGGGGCCGATCTCGACCGTCGCCGGCCATTGGGCCAAGGACATCCTGTGGCCCAACGCCGGCGTCGGGCCCGAGGACATCCATATCACCGGGTCCTACGACGCCTTCACCTTCACCACCATGCTGCAGCTCGAGGACTACGGCTTCTGCAAGAAGGGCGAGGGCGGCGAGTACGTCTCCTCGGGCGCCATCGAGCTCGGCGGCGTCCGGCCCAACAACACCTCGGGCGGCCATCTCTGCGAGGGCTACACCCACGGCATGAGCATGGTGATCGAGAACACCCGCCAGCTGCGCGGCGAGGTCGACGACAGCTGCCCCAAGGGCCCCGACGGCAAGCGCCAGCATACCTACGACTATGCCGAGGGCGGCTGCCGCCAGGTCAAGGATGCCGAGGTCACCGCCAACCTCGGTTGGGCGATCCCGGGGACGGGCTCGGCCATGGTCATGGCCATAGACAATCGATAGGGAGAGCGGACGATGCCGACACAAGGCGAATACATGGGCATGATGCTCACCATCGACGATCTCGACGGCGAGAACCGGGATTTCTTCCGCTATTGCGCCGAGGGCGACTTCCGCCTCCAGCGCGGCAAGGCGAGCGGCCTCTTGCGCTACCCGCCGACGACCGCCTGTCCCTGGACCGGCGAGCGGGAGTCGGAGTGGGTCCAGGTCGACGGCAGGGGGACGGTGCACTCTTACGCCGAGGTGCACCACCCGATCCAGCCGGCCTTCCGCGACAAGGTCCCCTACCTGATCCTGCTGGTCGACCTCGATACGCAGAAGGGCGAGCCGAGCGAGCACGAGGCGCTGCGCGTCGCCGGCAACCTGGTCACGGCGGACGGCGAGTTCGCGCCGCCGGAGGTGATCCGCCAAGTCGGCATCGGCACCCGCGTGCGCATGGTCTTCACAGAAGTGACCGAGGGCTTCGCCCTGCCGCACTGGACGATCGACGAGGACGCCGAGCAGCCGGAGGCCCCGTGGCGCTACCCGCAGGAGTGACGCGGCATTATCTAATCTGACCCATTATCCGGCCCCATATTGTTTGCCGGCGCATTGGATGCTGTAATTTCCCCGAACGTCGTGTTGCCCCGGGGAGAAACAGCCATGCCGGACTACGAACAGCAGTTGGTCGACGCCGCGTGGCCCTATTGGGAGGCCGAGGCCGAGATCGCCAAGCGGTTCTTCGCCAAGGCGAGCGACGAGGACCACGTGTTCTACCTGCGCGCCCAGCTTTGGAAGGAGCTCAACCCGGTCGACGGGTACTTCAATGGCCTGCACCGCGAGCTCTCGAACTTGGTCGACATGTACCCCAAGGTCGACAAGGAGATCGACCGCCACGACTATCATTTCCTGCTGCTGCAGTTGGTCGAGGAGTTCAACCACTATGTCGTGCTCGCCGACATCTTCGAGCACCTGATGGGCCGGCCGATCTCGCCCGACGACACGGTGCAACTATCGCAAGAGAAGAAGCTCGGCGACCTGCGCCGGTCCTACGTCGAGACCGGCGACCCGCTGGTCAAGGCCGCGGTCGGCTTCACCGAGGGCGGCGGCGCGCGCCTGTTCCGCGAGGGCGCCAAGCTCACCGGTAGTGAGGTCAACGAGATGACCGCCAAGGCGATGCAGGTGATCTTCGAGGACGAGGAAGACCATTTCATGGAGCAGGCGAGGGGGGCGCTCGGCCTGATCGAATCCGGGGACGATCTTGTGCGCATGACGGAGGCGATCCGGGCGATCAGCGCCCAGCGCGTTCGGATGCGGGCCGAGATGTTCCCGGGCGCCATGACCGAGGCGGAGATCGATGCATTCATCGACGCCAACCGCCGCGAGACGGCGGCATAAATGCACAAAACCCTCATTCGTCATTCCGGACAGTGCGAAGCACTGATCCGGAATCCATGCCTGGGAGCGACCGAGCGCAGCGTCGGCGCGTTGGGGGACTTTCAGGAATGGATTCCCGCCTTCGCGGGAATGACGGTGGGTGTTGTTGGTGGTGTCAGCGCGGGGATGCGAAATGACCCGTAAGGTCTGGCTCGAAGTATCCCTCAACGGGGCGGGGCGGGGGGATCAGGACTTCGTGCCCGTCGCGGTCGAGGATTTGATCGAGCAGGGCATCCAGTGCGTCGAGGCGGGGGCCGCGATCGTCCACTTCCACCCCTACGATCCCGAGACCCGCAAGCAGCGCGACGACCCGGAGATCTACGCCCGGGTGATCGAGGGCATCCGCGGGAAGGTCGACGCCATCGTCTACGGCACCCTGCCGGCGGTCGGCACCGCCGACGCGCCGACGGTCGAGGATGTGAAGCAGCGCCACGCGGCGGTCGAGGCCTTGGCCGAACGCGGCCTGATCGAGTGGACCGTGGTCGACCCGGGGACCACCAACTTCGCGCTCTTCGACCAAGCCGCGAAGGATCAGCTCGGCACGGTCTACCTCAACCCGGAGGAGCATGTACGCCACGGGCTGGCGCTCGCGGAGCGGTTCGGCCTCCATGCGAGCTATGCGATCTACGAGCCCGGGTTCCTGCGCCTCGGCGCCGCCTTGAAGCGGCGCTTCCCGCTGGCGCCGACGCCGATCTACCGGTTCATGTTTTCGGACAGCTTCACCTTCGGCTTCCCGCCGAAGGCTTATGCGCTGGAGGCCTATCTGACCTTGCTCGAGGAGATCGCGCCCGGCGCCCCCTGGATGATCGCCGGGCTCGCGGTCGATATCCGTCCGCTCGTCGCGTCCGCGGTCGAGCGCGGCGGCCACGTCCGGGTCGGGCTCGAGGATGCCCCGCGCAACACCATGGTCGGCAATCTGGAATGGGTCGCGCGCGCGACTGAGCTGATCCAACACGCGGGCGGCGAGCCGGCGAGCGCCGCCGAGGTCCGCGCGGTGCTCGCCCATGTGCCGAGCGAGGCCTAAGCGCGAATGGTCGAGAAGTTCGCAATCGGTCAAGGTGTCTCTCGCCTCGAGGACCCGCGGCTCTTGAGGGGCGCCGGGCGCTTTCTCGACGATCTCCAGCTCCCCGGGCTCGCGGTCGGCTACCTGCTGCGCTCGCCGCTCGCCCACGGCGAGATCAAGGCGATCGAGACGAGCGCGGCGGCGGCGATGCCGGGCGTTTTGGCGGTGCTGACCGGCGCCGACTATGCCGCCGACGGCCTCGGCCATATCGACTGCATCATGCCGTTGAAGCGCCGCGACGGCGCCCCGCTCTTCCAGCCGCCGTGCCCGCCCCTGACGAGCAACCGGGTCAGGTTCGTCGGCGACCCGGTCGCCCTGATGGTCGCCGAGACCTTGGACCGGGCGAAGGACGCCGCCGAGCGCATCGAAATCGACTACAGGATGCTGCCGGTGGTGACCTCGGCCGAGGATGCCTTGGCTGAGGGCGCGCCGGCGATCTGGGACGATTGTCCCGACAACGTCTGTTTCGAGCACGCGCTCGGCGACCCGGCGGCGGTCGACGCCGCGTTCAACACGGCGGCTCATGTCGTCAAAGAGCGGCTCCGGATCAACCGGGTCTCGACCAATTCGATGGAACCACGCGGCTGCATCGGCGCCTACGACCCGATCGGCGGGCGCTATACGCTCTATGCCGGCTTGCAGACGCCGCACCGGATTCGCCAGGACCTGGCACGGAACATTCTCGGCGTGCCGGAGACGGCGCTTCGCGTCGTGACCAACGACGTCGGCGGCAGCTTCGGCATGAAGGGCGGGACCTACCGGGAATATCCCTTGGTGCTGTGGGCGGCGAAGCGGATCGGCCGCCCGGTCAAATGGTACCCCGACCGGTCGGAATCGCTGCAGGCCGACAACCATGCGCGGGACAACTTCGTCGATGCCGAGCTCGCGCTCGACGACAACGGAGTCTTTCTCGGCCTGCGCACCCGGTCGCTGGTCAATCTCGGCGCCTATCTCGCCACGCGCGGTCCGCATCCGGGCATCGGCAACCTCGGTTCGCTGGCGGGCGTCTACCGGACGCCGGCGATCCACGCCACCGTTACCGGGCTGTTCACCAATTGCGGATCGACCGGACCTTATCGCGGCGCCGGCCGGCCCGAGGCGGCCTACGTCATCGAGCGCATGGTCGACATCGCGGCGCGCGAGATCGGGCTCGACCCGGCCGAACTGCGCCGGCGCAACACCATCCGGCCCGACGCCATGCCGTTCCGCACCGGGCTGGTCTTCACCTACGACACCGGAGATTTCGAACGGAACATGGATTTGGCGCTGCAGGCGGCCGACCATGCCGGCTTCGAAGCGCGCCGCCAGGCGGCGAAGGCGGCGGGATATCTCCGCGGGCTCGGCATCTCCAACACCATCGAGCAGGCGGCCCAGGTCGGCTATGAATCGGCGCAAGTGCGGTTCGACCCGTCGGGCACGGTGACCCTGATCCTCGGCTCGGTCAGCCATGGCCAGGGCCACGAGACCGCGTTCACCCAGGTCCTCGCCGAGCGGCTCGGCATCGCGCCCGAGCGCATCCGCGTCGTTGAGGGCGACACCGATATCGTGACCCATGGCGGCGGCACCTTCGGCTCGCGCAGCGCGGTGCTGGCGGGCTCGGCGACGGCGCTCGCCGCCGACAAGGCGATCGCCAAGGGCAAGCGCATCGCGGCTCACCTGCTGGAGGTGGCGGAGGACGACATCGAGTTCGAGGCGGGCGAGTTCAAGGTCGTCGGCACCGACCGGCGCGTCGACTTTACCGCCGTCGCCCGGCGCGCCTTCGAGGGCGAGAAGCTGCCGCCCGAGATCGAGCCCGGGCTCGACGAGACCGCGATCTTCCAGCCCCGGGCGCCGACTTTCCCGAACGGCTGCCACGTCGCCGAGGTCGAGATCGATCCCGAGACCGGGCGCGTTCGGATCGTCGGCTATTGGGTCGTCGACGACGTCGGCACGGTGCTGAACCCGCTGCTGCTGAAGGGCCAGATCCACGGCGGTGTCGCGATGGGCGCAGGCCAGGCCCTAATCGAGGACGTGCGCTACGACCCGGCGACGGGACAACTCGTCTCCGGCAGCTTCATGGATTACTGCATGCCGCGGGCCGACGACCTCCCGGCCTTTGAGGTCGAGAGCAACCCGGTGCCGACACCAATGAACCCCTTGGGCGTCAAGGGTGCCGGCGAGGCCGGGACGGTCGGCGCCCTGCCGGCGGTGGTCAACGCGGTGGTCGATGGGCTGGCGCCCTTGGGTATCAACCACCTCGACATGCCGCTGACGGCGGAGCGCGTCTGGCGGGCGATAAACGGGGCGAACTCTAAGACGGGAGCGAGCGATGATTAAAGGCATCGACCATATCGAATTGATCGTCCGGGACTTCGAGGAATACGTCGAGTTCCTCGAGAATCTCGGCTTCGAGCTGTTGGTTCGGACCGACCATCACGGGGCCTCGGCCGAGCTCAAGCCGCCGGGCGAAAACCAGCCGATCTTCGAAATCCATCAGGCCACCGGCGAGGAGGTGATCGGCGTCAACCATATCGCCTTCGCCGTCGACGATATCGAGGCGGCCGACGCGGCCCTGAAGGAGAAGGGCATCGCCACGGGCGGCGGGCCCGGCTACGTCGAGGCGACCGGCCGCACCAACATCAACCTGCGCGACCCGGATGGCTGGCGCCTGCAGCTCGTCCATGCCAAGCGCGACATGCCGCCGGGTTAGCGTTTGCTGCGCCGGTTTGCGGGACGTGCGCCCCAACGCTAGGGTTTCGGCTACCCCCTTTTCGAACGTTATAGACAACTGGACATCGCACGATGACTGAACTTGGCAACGGCAAGGTGCTCGTCGAGATCGACGGGCCCGTCACGATCGTCACCATCAACCGGCCCGAGGCGAGAAACGCCTGCGACGTGGAAACCGTCAAGGCGCTCCACGACGCCTTCATGGCGTTCGAGGCCGACCCCGAATCCCGGGTCGGGATCCTGACCGGCGCCGAGGGTGCGTTTTGCGCCGGCGCGGATTTGGCGGAACTGGCCTCCGGCGACGCCATCGGGTTCTGCTGGGCGGGCAAGGACAAGGGCGTCACCCGGCGCCGGCTCGCCAAGCCGGTGATCGCGGCGGTCGAAGGGCATGCGGTCGCCGCCGGTCTGGCGCTCGCGGTCTGGTGCGACATGCGGGTCGCCAGCGAAACCGCCGTCTTCGGCGTGTTCTGCCGCCGCTTCGGCGGTCCGATGCCGAACGGCACGACGGTGCGCCTGCCGCGGATCGTCGGCGAGAGCCGGGCGCTCGACATGCTGATGACCGGACGGCCGGTCAAGGCGGCCGAAGCGCACGCCATTGGTCTCGCGGACCGGCTGGTTCCGGCGGGCGAAGCATTGCCCGCCGCGAAGCAATTGGCACATCAGTTGGCGGAATTCCCGCAACTCGCCATGCTGTCGGACCGCGCCTCCACCATCAGCCAATGGGATTACGCGGAAGAAGACGCCATCGATCGGGAAATCGCCGGCTCGAAGCCCGCCTTCGAGCAACAGTTCCAATCCGGCGCCCGGCAATTCACCGCCGGCGCCGGCCGTCACGGCAGTTTCGACTGACCGGGTGGGCGCGAATTAATACCCGACCTCCCAGTCGACCACGTTGGCGAGCGGGTGGCCTTCGACATAGGCGGCCAGGTTCTCGCAGAAGATTTCGGTCGCCCGGTGTCGGCTCACGTCGCTGCCGTTCGAGGTGTGCGGGGTGATCAGCACCCGGGGGTCCGACCAGAGCCGTTCGTCCGGCAAGCCCTCGAATTCGCCGATATAGACGTCGAGCGCCGCCCCCCTGATCCGGTCCGCCGCCAGCGCCTGGAGGAGGGCGTCCTCGTCGACGATCTCGCCGCGCGCGACGTTGACCAAGACGGCACCCGGCTTCATCGCCGCGAGGGCGGCGGCGCCGATCAGCCCGGTGGTCTCTTGCGTCCATTGGCAACAGACCGCGACGAAGTCGCTCTCGGCGAGCAATTCCAGCAATTCGTCGGCGCCGCGGATCTCCGAAAACCCTTTCGGCAGGTCCGACGGGTCGTCGGGCGGTCGCCGCCTGGTGCCGACGACCCGCATGCCGATCGCGGCGCAGAGCTTGCCGACGTCGCGGCCGATGCCGCCGGCGCCGACGACGCAGACCGTCTTGCCCTCGAGCAACACCGGCTTGTATTGGCGATGGTCGAATTCGCCCGCCGCCCGGTCGACCTCGACCCGGTGCAGCCCCTTGGCGAAATGCATGATGCCGGCAAGCGCGTATTCCGCGATCGGCAGGGTGGCGCCGTAGCCCCTCGACGTGGTGACAAGTACGTCGCTGCCCCAGAGGTCGCCGAGCCTGAGGTTGCTCGCCCCCGCCGGACGCTGGTGGAACCATTTCATCTTCGGCGTCCGCCGGCCGAGGTCGAGCGGGAACGGCCACCCGCCGAGCACCACTTCGGCATTGGCCAGCAGTGCGTCGCGCTCTTTCCTGGTGCCTTCACCGTCGGCGTCAGGCGCCAAGTAGCGGCGCGAGGTGACTTCAGGCCAGGTCTCGCGAATCTCGCCGTCGTACCAGCCGCCGGCGTCGGTCAGGCGGACCGATTGGTCGATCGCCTCGATTTGCGCCCGGTCCTTGTCCGACAGGCGTATGATGCTCAACAGTTCGATGTCCGGCATGTTGGATGACCTTGTTCGATGGGGTCTGACGCGGGCAGATTGTGCCATAGGGAAACCGGCCGGGGCCACAGGGAGGCCACAGGCGGAGGGAAAATCCACGATGACCGAAGACGAAGTTCGCGACTTTGGCCGCCTCTTGACCGGACTCGTCGGGGTCCAGACCTCGATCCTGGCATTGTTTGTCGAGCTCGACCTAGTGCCCGAGGACGCGCTCATGCGGCTGTTGGAATCCCAGCGCGATTTGTTCGAAGAGGGCGACCCGGCGCGCATCGGGCCTGAGATGATGATCGCGTTGCTGGAGGACACCGATCCCAAGGAGGTCGTGCCCGAATGGCTGCGCGGGGTAATCGAGGGCGGACGCACCGCCAACCAGGACGACGCGTAGCCTCGATAATTTGTCGTCAGGCGCCTAGCTGCCGGCGCCGACCGCCTTCCAGTATCGCTTGACGTGGTCCCACATGAGCCAGTCGTGCCGCTGCTGCAGGCAGTTGCGCACCGAATAGCCGCCGAGCTCGACCAGCCGGTTGTTCCAGCAGCTGCCGTACTCCTGCGCCGCCATCCCGATTTCCTCCGCCGACGCGTCCTCGAAGCCCGTATCGACCGCCTTGCCCCATAGACGCTGTTTCGCATGCGCGTCGATCTGGACCGCGTCCGGCAGGGCGTTGACCAAGCGATTGATCGTCCGCACCGCCTCGATCGAGGCACCGGCGCGGTCGACCATGTTGGCGCCCGTGATGCGCAACGGACCGATCGCGATCAGCTTGTCCTGCTCGGTCAGCGGGTCGGTGTCGCCGGCGACCTCGACCGGCGCCAAGGTGACCTGCGGGCCGACCTCGACCGCGGCCTTCTCGGCGCCGAGTGCGGCGAGCGCACCCTCCGCCAACTCGACGATCACCGCGGTATGGCTCGCCCGCGCGGTCTTGATCCGGATGTAGTCCGCCGCCGGGACCCGCCATTCGCCGCCGGCCGGGTCGCTCAGGACCAGATGCAGGTTGCCGCCCTCGGCGACCTCGTAAGGCACCCAGGCGCCGGGCAGGGGCCGGTCCTTCTGCAGGCAGAAAGTCGAGAACTCGGCCTTGCAGACGCCGCCTTCGCAAACCAGCGGCGTCGAGCCGCCGATCTCCAGCAGGGCCAGCATCTGCGAGGCGGCGCGGGCCCCGCCGAACGGCGTCATGGCGAACGCCGCCACCAGGGCGAGCGCGAACCAGTTGAAGAGTCTGACCGTCATCTCGATCTCCCCTCTGAGCAGTCCTAATTGAATTGACGGTAGTATACCCGAATTCCGAAATTTCGCCCAGGTAAGACAGATGTGAACAGAGATCGCTTTCGACCGGCGGGGAAAGTGTTAAATTGGGTCGGGGGCAGGTCACAATCGAAAAATTCGGATCCCAATCTTGCGGTCCGGCCAAGCCTGCTTTCAGGTTAGTTCTTTGATGATCGGGAGGAGGGATTTCGATGAGAAAATTCCATTTGGCCATGGCGGCGCTCGCCGTCGGGCTTGCCGGCACGATGGCGCAGCCCGCCGCGGCGGCCGGCGTGAAGGTTACCCCTTTGGGGCTGGTAAAAGGCGAGTTCTGCAAGTTCGACCGGGCGATGATCTTCGAGGACCCGAATGGCACGCGCATCCTCTACGATGCGGGGCGCACGGTCGCGGGTACGGACGATCCGCGCCTCGGCAAGATCGACGTGCTCCTGGTGAGCCACATGCACGGCGACCATGTCGGCGACAAGCATCAGCCGAAGCCCAACGCGGGGACTTGCGGCAAGCCGACGCTTTCGGTCAAGGCGGCGCCGAACACCAACACCGTCAATATCGCGCTCGCCAGGAAGGCGACGATCGTCACCGGCAGCGAGATGCGGAGGTTTTTCGGCACCAAGCTGAATGCTCTAGGTGGCGATTTCAAGAAATCGCAATTGGTGAGGTTCGGCTCCTCGCGCAAGTTCGGTGGTGTGATGATCACCACCGTCCCGGCGGTCCACTCGAACGGCGTCAATCCGGCCTTCATCGGCGGTGAACTCGGCAAATTGCTCAAGGCCGCCGGCCTTGCGGGCTATGCCGGCCCGCCGACCGGCTATGTGCTGAGATTTACCAACGGGCTCGTGGTCTACCTCTCCGGCGACACCGGGATCACCGCCGAGCAGGACAGCGTGGTGCGTCGGCACTACAACGCCAAGCTCGTGGTCATGAACGTCGGCAATGTGTTCACCACCGAGCCGACCTTCGTAATCAACGAGTTGGTCAAGCCGAACAGCGTCATCGTCTCGCACGCCAACGAGGTCGCGACCAAGGGCGGCAAGGTCATCGCCGGCACCAAGACCGACAGGTTCATAAAGGCGACCAAGGTGCCGGTGCACCTGCCTTTGAGCGAACGGACCATGGAGTTCGACGCCAGCGGCAAGTGCACGTCCGGCTGCTGACGAGCTAGGATATCCGACCAAAGGCCCCGCCAAACCGGCGGGGCCTTTTTTCTTCTCGCGTGTCGCCGTTAGCTGCCGGCCAGGCTGTTCCAATAGTCGTAGTTGAGGTCGCGGAGAATCTCGTCGTGTTTCCCCGCCAAACAGCCGCTCATCGCGGCGAAACCCAACTTGCCGGCAAACGCGATGCATTCGTTGTAGGCGTCGCGGGCGCGGATCAGGCTCTTGGAATTCAGCGGTCGGTCCACGAGGCGCTCGCTCGCATGGCGGAACAGCTTGGCGTAATCGGCGAGACTATAGTTGCGCTCGACCATCAGCCGGTCCGACAGCCGGGCCAGGAACTGGGCCGCAACGGCATTCGGATTACGGTCGACGACGTTGGCGCCGACCCGGCGCAACATGCCGCTGGCAGCCGCGACTTCCTCGCGCGTCAGTGGATTGTCGTCGCCGGGCTCGGGCACCGGCAGCAGCGAGGCGTATTTGTCGATCACGATCGATGCCGAGACGCCTTTCATCCCGCGCACTACGGATTCGGGCAAGACGGCCAACGCCGAGGTGAAGCCGCGAGTCGCGACGAAGTCGACGATATCGGTCGCAGGAATGCCGATCCGCTCACCGGTCGCGGTCGTTATGGCGAGGGTGAAGCTGTGCGCCTCCGCCGGGCGGTACTTGGCGCCGGGAAGCGGCGGGTCCCGGTGCTCCTGCAGGCAAAAGGCGGTGAGCTCGGCCTTGCAGGTCCCGTCAATGCAGATGAACGGCACGCCGGTCTCGGAGGCGAGCACCGCCAGGACCTGCGGCGCCGCGTCGGCTCCCCTCAACGTTGTCAACGACATCAGGATGCCGACAAGCAGCATCAGAAAACGGTTACGCATTGGACCCTCCCACGGCCATTGGTGCGTCAACGTTACGCCTCGATCGACTATAGCATCAATTCATCCTGCCGCGGGCTGGGTGCGCGCAAGTCCGTCGAACAGGTCGAGCATGCGTTCGCGCCAGCCGGAGATCGGGCTGTCCTTCTTCAACAGTTCGACCGGGCTCACCAGGCGCGCCCATTGGAACGCGCCGAAGACGAGATAGTCGGCATAGGCCGGCGCATCGCCCGAAATCCACGCCTCGTAATGCAGGATGGTCTGCAGCGGCTTCAGTGCGGGCTCCAGCGCCTCGATGAACTCAGCCCGGGCGTCGCGCATTTCCTCGAGCGTTTTGCCGAATCGCGCCTCGCGGGTCTCGCGGAAATAATCCTGGTCGACCGGGTCGAGGCGCTCGTGCACGTCGGTCACGATGCACCGGACGAGTGCTGGATGCAGTGTCGAGTCGGTCCAGGCATTAATGAAGCCGGTGACCGCGCGCCCGGCCTCGCCGCCGAAGTAGGACGGCGTATCGGGATAGCTGTCCTCCAAATAGCAGGCGATATTCCAGGACCCGACGATGGTCTCCTCGCCGTCGACCAGCACCGGCACAGTGGTGCTGCCGCTGAAGGCGATCGCTTCCTTGTCGGTGAAATTCCAAGGCGCGAACTCGGTCTCCAGTCCCTTGTGCGCAAGCGCCAAGCGGATGCGCCAGCAATTGGGGCTGAAGCGCAAATCGTCGGCGCCGCAAAGGTCGTAAACTTTACGTGTCATATATTCGACCTCCCTCGAAAATCTGTTATACACGGAAATGCGCGGAGGCAAGACGGCCATGTCGATCAACGAAATAGATTCGATCACCGGTTACCACGCCCACGTCTACTACGACGCCGACACCAAGGCGCCGGCGGCGACCCTGCGCGAGGCGATCGACGCCGCGTTCAGCGATCGCGTGGTGCTTGGCCGCTGGCACGACGAGCCGGTCGGCCCGCATCCGATCGGCAGCTATCAGGTTGCCTTCGAGCCGGAGGTGTTCGCCGACTTGGTGCCGTGGCTCGCGCTCAACCGCGAGGGCCTCACCGTGTTCCTGCACCCCGATACCGGCGACTCGGTTCCCGACCATGTCGACCATGCGCTATGGCTCGGCGAAAAGTACGAGATCGACGTCGAAAAGCTGAAATAGGGCCTATTCGATCTTCTCTGCCTTCTGCATCAGTTCCATATAGCGCCGCGCTTGGAGCAGGCCGCCCTCGTGGCGTTTCCAGGTGACCTTGCCGTCGCGGTTGGAATCCTTGCCGAGCAGCATCTGCTGGCACATCTGACGAATTTGCAACAGCACCCGGACCGCGTTGCGGGTGGTCTTCATGTTGGTGACCTTGCCGGCGAGGTCGGCGGCGCGCACCGCCCAGGCGTTGACGTTCTTGGCCGAGGTCGCGACCCGGCGCGAGTAGCTCTTCACCTTCTCCGAGGCGTCCTTGCTCTTGCCGGCGGCGCGAATGTATTTCTCGATGTTCTCGGCCGCCTTCACCACGCCGTAGCCCTTGCCGGGGCCGGCCTTGTTCTTCGACTTCGAGGGATCGGTGGCGTAGACGACGGCGTGCGCGTGCTCGCGCATCCACGCCAGATCTTCCGGCTTCTTCAGCGCCAGGCGCGCTTGCAGCAGGGCCGTGGTCGCCTCGACCTCGGCCATCGCCAAGAGGCCCTTCTTGCCGCTCAACACCTGGCGCATGTAGGCATGCGACTGCTTTTCGGCGGCCAACGCCGGAAGCGCCGACAGCGCGCAGAACAGCAACAATAGGATCGCGCGTCGCATCATCGGCTAATTTCGCCCAAGCGGGCGGGCCAAGACAAGGGGGGAGGTCAGAGCGGCCAGACGAACAGGATCGTCGGTGTCGCGACCAGCACGATCAGGGCTTCCAACGGCAGGCCCATCTGCCAGTAGTCGCCGAATCGGTATCCGCCGGGCCCCATCACCAGGACGTTCGATTGGTGGCCGATCGGGGTCAGGAAGGCGCACGAGCTGCCGATCGCGACCGCCATCAGGAACGGGTCCGAGTTGACCTCGATGCGAGTCGCGATCTGGGCCGCGAGCGGGGCCATCAGCACCGCCGTCGCCGCGTTGTTGATCACCGCCGAGAGCACCATCGCGATAACCATGACCAGGACCAGCAGCGCCGCCGCCGGCAGATAGGCGGCGAGCGCCGCGACCCCGGCCGCGATCAATCCCGTGGCCCCGGAAATCTCCAGCGCCTCGCCGACCGGGATCATCGCCGCGAGCAGGACGACGACCGGCCACTCGACGCTCTCGTAGACCTCGCGCAGGGTGATCAGGCCGGTCACGACGAAGGCCGCGACGGTAGCGACGAAGGCGACCGGGACGGAGACCAATCCAGATGTGCTGGCGCCGATCGCCGCGGCGAAAATTACCAGCGGCAGCAGGCTCGGCGCGCGGTCGAGCGCGATCTCGCGCCGCGCCAGGGGCAGGCAACCGAGTTGCGCCAGGGTGTCGGGTAACGCCTCGAGATCGCCTTGAAGCAGAACCACGTCGCCGGGCCGGAAGCGGACCCGGTTCAAGCGCTCGCGCACCGGCCGGCCGTGCCGCGCGATGGCTAGCAGGTTGAGGCCGTAATGGGCGCCGAGCCGCGCTTGACCGCTGGTCCGGCCGGTCATGCGCGACTGCGGCGTCACGACCGCCTCCATCAGGCCCATGGTGTCGGAGTCGAAAGCCCCCGGCTCGAGCGCGCGGGTGCCGACCGGAGTCAGGCTGGTCGCTTCAACCAGCGCCTCGATTTCCGTGGCGTCGGCCTCGAGCAGTAGGTGGTCGTTGGCCTGCAGCGTCTGATCCAGCCGCGGCGCCAGGTGGCGCTTGCCCCGGCGCAGCAAGGCGACGACCGCGACGCCTTCCTCGCCGGCGTCTTCCAGCATTTCGCCGATGGTCTCGCCGATCAGCGTCGTCTTCCGGGGTACGATCACCTCGGTGATGTAGTTGTCGATGCGGAACAGTTCTTCGGGATGGCCCGGTGCGTCCTCGCGCTGCGGAATCAGCCGCCAGCCGACGGTGGCGACGAAGCCGAGTCCGACGAGGGCGACGGTAAGGCCGACCGGGGTGAAATCGAACATCGCGAACGGTTGGCCCGCGTATTCCGCCCGATAGGCGGCGATGATGATGTTCGGCGGTGTCCCGATCAGCGTGACCAGACCGCCCAGCAGCGAGCCGAAGGCGAGCGGCATCAGCAACTCACCGGTGCTCCGGCCGGTGCGCTTCGCCGTCTGCAAGACGACCGGCATCAACAGCGCCAAGGCGCCGACATTGTTCATGAAGGCCGAGAGCGCGGCGACCAGCCCGGCGATCACCGCGACCTGCACCTCGGGGCCGAAATCCGCCCGGCCGAGAAACCGCGAGAGCCAGCCGATCAGGCCCGAGTTCTGCAGCGTGCGGCTGATGATCAGAACCGCGGCGACGGTGATCACCGCCGGATGGCCGAAGCCCGAGAACGCCTGCTCCGGCGTGATGACCCCGCCCATCACCACCGCCAGTAGCGCCAGGACGGCGATCACGTCGTAGCGCCAACGGTCCCAGACGAACAGCGCCAGCGTCGCCGCCAGCACCACGAACACCCATGTCTGCTCGAGCGTTATCACGTGTTCCTCCTCCGAGTCCGCAAGGTAGTCGGGTGTGGCGCAGGCTTCAATCCACTGTCTTCGCCGGATCTGGGCGCCGCATTCGCGAATTGTATATTGCGGTGCAGCGTAAACGCGTTGACGCTGGCCGGCGACGCTCATAGTGTGCGCGCGAATTCGGGTGCGATGCCCACCGCGCCCGCAACCAGGAACACGACGCGATGAGCAAACCCAATACCCAACCGGCCTGCCCGAATTTCTCTTCGGGGCCCTGCGCCAAGCGGCCGGGCTGGACGCTGGAGGCGCTGGCCGCGGCACTGGTCGGCCGTTCGCACCGTGCGGCAGACGGCAAGGCGCGGCTCAACCAAGTCATCGACCGAAGCCGGGATATCCTCGGGATTCCCGAGGACTATCGCCTCGGCATCGTGCCGGCCTCGGACACGGGCGCGGTCGAGATGGCGCTGTGGTCGCTGCTCGGCGCACGTGCCGTCGACGTGCTGGCGTGGGAGAATTTCGGCAAGACCTGGGCCGACGACGCGGCGAAGCAGCTCCGGCTGGAGGAAGTGCGGATCATCGAGGCACCCGCTGGCGAACTGCCGGATCTCACCGCGGTCGATCCGGCCCACGACCTGGTGTTCCTCTGGAACGGCACGACCACCGGTGTGCGTGTCGCCGATGCCGAGTGGATTTCCGTCGACCGCGAGGGGCTGACGATCTGCGACGCGACCTCGGCGGTGTTCTGCATGGACGTGGCGTGGGACAAGCTCGATGTCGTGACATGGTCGTGGCAGAAGGCGCTCGGTGGCGAGGCGGCGCACGGCATGTTGGCGCTCTCGCCGCGCGCCGTCGAACGGCTCGAAACCTACGCGCCGCCCCGGCCGCTGCCCAAGATCTTCCGGCTCACCAAAGACGGTAAGCTGGCGGAGGGAATTTTCCGCGGCGAGACCATCAACACGCCCTCGATGCTGTGCGTCGAGGACGCCATCGACAGCCTGAAATGGGCCGAGTCGATCGGCGGGCTTCCGGCCCTGATCGCGCGGTCCGAGGCCAATCTCGCCGCGGTCGCGGCCTGGGTCGAGCGCACCGAATGGATCGAGTTCCTGGCGAAAGAGCCGGCGACCAGGTCGTGCACGTCGATCTGCCTGGCGATCACCGAAGCCTCCGGTCTCGGGGCCGAGGCGCGCGACGCGGCGCCGAAGCAGATCGCCGATTTGTTGGCCGCCGAGGGCGTCGCCTACGACGTGAAGGGTCACCGCGCCGCACCCCCGGGCTTGCGTCTCTGGGGCGGGCCGACGGTCGAGCCCGCCGACACCGAGGCGCTGCTGCCCTGGCTCGAATGGGCTTTCGAGGAAGTATCCCGGGCCGCCGCGGCCTGACCGGGAACCGGACGTCATGGCGAAAGTGCTGATATCGGACGAGCTCAGCCCGAGCGCGGTCCAAGTCTTCGAGACCCTCGGGGTCGAGGTCGACTTCAAGCCGGGGATGAGCGCCGAGGAGCTGATGACCGCGATCGGCGGCTACGACGGGCTCGCCGTGCGTTCGGCGACCAAGGTCACGGCCGAGGTGCTGGCTGCCGGCGAGAACCTGAAGGTCGTCGGCCGCGCCGGCATTGGCGTCGACAACATCGACGTCGAAGCGGCGACCCAGCAGGGCGTCGTCGTCATGAACACGCCCTACGGCAATTCGGTCACCACGGCCGAGCACGCGGTCGCGATGATGCTGGCGCTCGCCCGCCGCATTCCGGCCGCGAGCCAGTCGACCCATGAGGGCAAGTGGGAGAAGTCGCGCTTCACGGGGATGGAGGTCTCGGGCAAGATGCTCGGCCTGATCGGTTGCGGCAATGTCGGATCGATCGTTGCCGACCGCGCCCAGGGCCTGAAGATGAGGGTGATCGTCGCCGACCCCTTCCTCTCGGCCGACCGTGCCGAGGATTTGGGCGTCGAGAAGGTTGACTTCGACGCCCTGCTGGCCCGCGCCGATATCGTCTCGCTGCATGCGCCTCTGAACGATAGCACGCGCGACATGGTCGACGCCGCCGCCTTCGCCAAAATGAAGGACGGGGTCCGGTTCGTGAACTGCTCGCGCGGCGGCATCGTCGTCGAGGCCGATCTGAAGGCGGCGATCGAGTCGGGCAAGGTCGCGGGTGCGGCGGTCGACGTGTTTGCCGAGGAGCCGGCGACGGATAACGTGCTGTTCGGCATGGACGAGGTCATCGCGACGCCGCATCTCGGGGCCGCGACCAGCGAGGCGCAGGAAAACGTCGCGATCCAGATCGCCGAGCAGATGTCGGATTACCTTTTGACCGGCGCCGTCGCCCACGCGATCAACATGCCGTCGGTCAGCGCCGAGGAAGCGCCCAAGCTGATGCCCTACATGAAGCTCGCCGAGGACCTCGGCAGCTTCGCGGGCCAGCTCACCGAAACCGCGCTCAAGGCGGTCAACATCGAGTTTCAGGGCCTGGTCGCGATGCTCAACACGCGGCCGTTGGTTTCGGCCGTGCTCAACGGGCTGTTCGGGCCGCTCATGGAGTCGGTCAACATGGTCAATGCGCCGATGGTCGCCCGCGAGCGCGGCATCGACGTCAGCGAGACCAAGCAGGAGCGGCCGGGCGACTACGAGACCCTGATCCGCCTTACCGTGACGACCGAACGGATGACCCGCTCCGTCGCCGGGACGCTGTTCGGCGGTGACCGGGCGCGGGTGGTCGAGATCAAGGGCATCGAGATCGAGGCCGAGCTTGGCGAGCACATGCTCTACATCACCAACGAGGACAAGCCGGGCGTGATCGGCAACCTCGGCAAGACGCTGGGCGACGCGGAGGTCAATATCGCGACCTTCCATCTCGGTCGGGTCACTGCGGGCGAAAACGCCATCGCCCTGCTGCAGGTCGACCAGCCGATCGATCGGGCCTTGGTGCGCGCCCTCGAGGGTCTGCCCAACATCGTCCAGGTCAAGCCGCTGAAATTCTAGGCCGATGCCGTCCCGATTCGTTCTGACGATCGCCCTGTTGATCGCCCTGCCGGCGGCCGCGGGCGAGTGGATTCCGACCACGCTCGGCACGGCCAAGGGGCTTCGGAACCTGGTGCTCGATCTCACGAGCGGTGCTGTCCTGATCGAGACAGCCAAGGGTTATCTCAGGGTCGTCGACGGCAAACGCCTGGCCGCTGCACCGGCGCCGGACCGGATGCTCCCGAAGGACGCGATTCCGCACAGCCGCGCCGTCAAGGGTACGCGCGACATCGCTTCGGCCTGGCTCTCGGACCCGACGCGGCGCTACGGCCACGGCGTGTTGGGCGACCAAATCGAGGCTGGGTCGCTGTCGATACGGATGGCCTCGGGGACGGTCGCTAAAATCATCCTCAACGAAGACTCGGTGTTCGAGGACCTAATGCCGCGGCTCCACGATCTCGACGGCGACGGGCGCGACGAGGTCATAGTCGTGCGCTCGTATTTGGTTGCGGGTGCCGCGGTCGCGGTATTCGGGCTCGATGGCGGCAAGATTGTGCGCCGGGCCGAATCGCCGCCGATCGGTCAATCTCATCGCTGGCTCTGCCCGGTCGGCATGGCGGATTTCGACGGCGACGGCCGGATCGAGATCGCGGTTGTCGAGACACCGCATTTGGGCCGAACCATCGTGATTTACCGCCAATACGGCGAAAAGTTGGTCGAGGTCGCGCGGCAGTATGGTCATTCCAACCACTTCATCGGCTCGACCGTGTTGGATATGTCGGCGGTGCTCGATGTCGACGGCGACGGGATTCGGGATATGGTGGTGCCGACCGGCGGGCGAAGCCGTCTGGTGGCGATGAGCTTCGCCGGCGGCAAATTCAAGGAGATCGCCCGAACGCCACACGGCGCCGAGATCGTCACCGCAGTGATCGCCGCCGATCTCGACGGCAACGGCACGGCCGATTTGGTGTATGGCTGGCGCGACGGGCGGGTCGAGCTAATCCGTCGCTGAGAGGAGGCGATTCCCTTGCCGCACAAGGGTAATCCGGGTTAGGTAACGCGGGCGATTTCCGGAAAACGGGCTCGAGAGTCATGAACGACGCCAGAAGCAAGGGCTTGCTTCCCGATGGGCTGCGCGACGGGTTGCCACCGGACGCGGCGCATGAGGCCGCGATCCTGAATCGTCTGGTCGCGACCTTTACCGAACGTGGCTACGAACGCGTCGACCCGCCGCTCGTCGAGTTCGAGGACGGCCTGCTCGACGGCGCCGGCGAGGACGTGGCGCTCGCCACCTTCCGTCTGATGGACCCGGTGAGCCAGCGCATGATGGGCATCCGCGCCGACATGACGCCCCAGGTCGGCCGTATCGCGGCGACAAGGCTCGTCAACGCGCCGCGGCCACTGCGCCTCGCCTATGCCGGACCGGTGCTTCGGGTGCGTGGCGACCAGCTCCGTCCCGAGCGCCAATTCCACGAGGCCGGCGCCGAGCTAATCGGCGCCGAAGAGGCCTCGGCCGACGTCGAGGTCATCCTGCTGG
>JASLSL010000064.1 GCA_030743445.1 Alphaproteobacteria bacterium | reverse complement strand
CCCAGACATAGTTTGGACATCAGAAGATTTTGCTAAACGCTATAAACATATGAGAGCACTTGACCAAAAACTTGGGGAGTTGACTAAAGAATTAAAAGAATCCGCCCCAACCGCCGCCCTCATTCGTGCAATTGCGGCTGCGCCCACCCCAACAGGCGGCGCGCTAGGTCTTCTAGGGCTCCCGGGCCACCCGCCTCCAAGATAAAGGCATTTCGCCCAGACAACCTCCATTCATCAAAAAGCTCCTCAAACTCCCGCAATTTCTGGGGAGTAATCTCTATTTCGCCCTGTTTTTCAATGTCTTGTCCCATAATAAGCTCCTCGACTGGTGTTCAGTCAAGTGTACAATCGCGTATAGCTAGGACTATAAGCGCATTATATAGAACAAATAAGGAATATTCAACTCAAAAATGCTAAATTTTCTCGTTTAAAGGGAAACTCATTGAATCTTCGACACTTTTAAGCGCGCGGTGACGCCGGCCGCCCAACGGTCGAATGGGCGCCACCGCCGCTTGTTCCCATGGGGTGGTTTGGGTAGGTTCCGTGCCATGCCGCCGATCTATCATTTGGCGCGGGGCCCGGAGTGGGCGCGCGCCGCCGAACGCGGCGTCTACGCCGGCACCGAGGAGGATCGTGCCGACGGCTACTTGCATTTTTCCACCGCCGCCCAGATCGAGGAGAGTGCCGCGAAGCACCGCGCCGGCGAGGCCGATTTGGTGCTCGTCGCTTGCGAGGCCGAGCCGCTCGGCGACCAATTGAAGTGGGAGCCCGCCCGCGGCGGCGACCTGTTCCCGCATCTCTATGGCGAGCTGCCGATGGCGGCGGTCGTCTGGGTGAAGCCTTTGGCGCTCGGCGCCGACGGCCGCCACCAATTCCCGCCACTGGAGTAGGGTAGCCGTATGGACCTGACCCGACCCGCCCTGCCGCTGCTCCGCCGACTCGATCCCGAACGGGCGCACGGGCTGACGTTGTGGGCGCTCAAGTCGGGCCTCGGGCCCCGGCAACGGGCGGCGGACGACCCGATCCTGGAGACCGAGGTCTGGGGCCTGGGGTTTCCGAATCCGCTCGGCCTCGCCGCCGGTTTCGACAAGGACGCCGAGGTCGTGAGCGCGGCCCTCGATCTCGGCTTCGGCCATGTCGAGGCCGGGACGGTGACGCCGCGCCCGCAGCCGGGCAACCCGAAGCCGCGGCTCTTCCGCTTGGCCCAGGACGCGGCGGCGATCAACCGCATGGGCTTCAACAACAGGGGCCTCGACGCGTTCGCCCACCATTTGAGCGGCCGCGGGCCCGGCCTCCTCGGCGCCAATATCGGCCGCAACAAGGACAGCGAGGACGCGGTCGCCGATTACGTCGCCGGGGCCAAGCGGCTCGGGCCGCTCGCCGACTACCTGGCGGTCAACGTCTCCTCGCCCAACACGCCGGGGCTCCGGGCGTTGCAGGACCGCGCCGTGCTGGAAGTCCTGGTCGCCGCGGTCCGGGGGGCGCTCGCCGAGGTTTGCGGCGAGAAGGCGCCGCCGATGCTGGTCAAGATCGCCCCCGACCTGACCGACGCCGACAAGGACGACATCGCCGCGGTGGCGCTCGAGTGCGGGATCGACGGGCTGATCGTCTCCAACACGACGATCGAGCGCCCGGAGGGGCTGTCGGACGCCCACCGCCGGGAGGCTGGCGGACTCAGCGGGAAGCCGCTGATGGCGCTCTCGACCCGGGTGCTTGCCGAGATGTACCGGCGCACCGGGGGGCACATCCCCCTGGTCGGCGTCGGCGGCATCGCCTCGGGTGCGGACGCCTATGCCAAGATCCGCGCCGGCGCCTCGTTGGTCCAGCTTTACACCGCGCTGGTCTATCGCGGCCCGGCGCTGGTCGGCGAGATCAAGCGCGACCTCGCCGAATTGCTGCGCCGTGACGGCTTCGCTATGCTCGCCGAGGCGGTCGGCGCCGACCACCGATGATACGGCCGCCGATGCCACCCGGGCTTGCCCGCCGCCCGAGTGCTGCGTAACCTTGCCGCGAAACCGACCGGCGGCCCGAATCCATGTCGACAGTTGCGCACTTCGCGATTTTCATCACCTACGCGCTGGCCGCGATCGTCGCCGCCGTCATCCTGCCCGGCATATTCCCGACCCTCGATCGCGACACCGCGATGCTGCTCGGCCTGATCGTGCTGCTCGCGGGGGCGCTCGGCCACGAGGCGATCACCCGCCGTCAGGCCGAGCTCAGGGGGATCCACCGCCTCGTCGTGCTGCGCAAGGCCTACGACCAGAACCGCGAGGACGTGGAGCGCGCCCGCGACGAGCTCCGGCGGGTCTACGAGATGATCGAGGCGCGGGACACCGAGCCCAAACCCAGCGGCGAAATCCAGGAGGTCGCTTCCGAGGTCAAAGTGCTGCACAGCCTGGTCGAGCAACTCTATACCGAGGGTGGCGGCCCGGACTTCACCGCCAACGCGGGCGTCGGCAGCGGGCCGGGCCTCGCCGCCGCACCCCGCGGCGACGATACCGCGCCGGCCCTGCCCCCCGGTCTCAGCCAGACCGCGATCCTCGACATCGTGCGCGACGCGCTGCGCCAGAACCGCATCGACCTCTACATCCAGCCGGTCGTCAGCCTGCCCCAGCGCAAGGTCCGCTACTTCGAGTGCTTCAGCGGCATCCGCGCGGCCGATGGTGCCGTGGTCACCGCCGATCGCTACATCGAGGTCGCCAAGGACGCGGGGTTGATCAAGGCGATCGACAACATGCTGCTGTTCCGCTGCATCCAGCTTATCCGCAAGATCCAGAAACACGACTACCGGACCGCGTTCTTCTGCAACGTCTCGCCCAACTCCCACGCCGACCGCGAGTTCTTCAAGGAGTTCATCACCTTCCTGGAGAGCTGCGAGGATTTGGCGCCGAGCATCGTGTTCGAGTTCTCCCAGGCCGACCTCGCGACGCGCACCAACGACGCGATCGAGGACGTTCGCCGCCTCAGCCGGGTCGGCTACCGGTTCTGCATGGACCAGGTCACCGACATCGACTTCGACGCCGCCGCCTTCGCGAAGCAGGGTTTCCAGTTCGTCAAGATCGAAGCCGATACGTTGTTGGCGAACGGCGGGGGCAACGGGGCGCGGCGCGACCTGCCGATGCTCAGGACCGATCTCGACCGCGTCGGCGTCGACCTGATCGTCGAGAAGATCGAAAGCGAGCAGACGCTGCTCAAGCTGCTCGACCACAACATCGACTTCGGCCAGGGCTACCTCTTCGGCGAGCCGCGCATCAGCAAGGACCCGCCGCTCAATCCGCTGCGCCTCGCGGACGACGAATGAGTGTGTGCATCGTGGACGGCGTCGGCGAGATCGCCGGCGATTACGATGGCTATATCGTCGACCTTTGGGGCGTCGTGCATGACGGCGCCAAGCCGTTTCCGGGTGTCCTGGATGCGTTCGGGCGGTTGCGCGAGGCCGGAAAGCGTGTCGTGCTCTTGTCGAACGCGCCGCGCCGCATCGAGGGCGTCGCCGAGCGCCTGGTCGAGATCGGCGTCGCGCGCGGCGCCTATGACGGGCTGATGTCCTCGGGCGAGGAGACCTGGCGGCACCTCGCCGAGCGGCCCGACGACTGGTACCGGAACCTGGGCCGCGCCTGCTTCCACATCGGCCCCGAGCGCGATCGCGACATCCGCGAGGGGCTCGACCTCGACTTCGTCGGATCGATCAAAGCGGCGGACTTCCTGCTCGATACCGGCACCTGGCGCGACGAGGACGCGATCGAGGATTACGACGCGCTGCTCGGCGACGCCGTGTCGCGAAAGCTGCCGATGGTGTGCGCCAACCCGGACCGGATCGTGGTTCGCACCGGGGTGCCCGAGCTTTGCGCCGGCGCCATCGCCGAGCGCTACGAGGGGCTCGGCGGCGAGGTGCGCTGGCACGGCAAGCCCCATGCCTCGGTGTTCGAGGCCTGCTTCGAGTTGCTCGGAGTTGGGGACACGCGGCGCATCCTCTGCGCCGGGGATTCGCTGACGACCGACATCCAAGGCGCCAACGGCGTCGGCATCGCGGCACTGCTGGTCACCACCGGCATCCACAGCGACTTGCTTTCGGACGGCCATGGGGCGCCCGATGCGGCGCGCATCGAAGAGGCGACCGCCGAGGCCGGCGTTGTTGCGACCTATGCCGCGACGGGCTTCCGGTGGTGAGCCGTCCGGGTCAACATTGATCACATGCGGGTGACGGGCCCTGGCGCGGTGCATGCGCAGGCTTGAATATTAGTGAAGCACAATAGGCATTTATCGAGGAGGTCCGATTCGATGTTGTCGAGAAAACTCGCCTTGAGCGTCGCCGGCGCGCTGGTCGCCCTGGCGTTCGTCTTCATCCTGCCGGCCGCGGCCGGCAACGCCACGCCCTATCCCGGCACCAAGGTGATCAAGACCAAGCACGACTTCGGCAAGCTGCGCAGCCGGCTCGAGGCCGCGGTCGAGGCCAACAAGATGTACGTCGTGACCATGGCGAGCGCCAGTGCCGGCGCCAAGGGTCGCGGCATCAAGATCGCCGGCAACCTGGTCGTCGGGGTCTACCGCAACGACTTCGCGGTGCGCATGCTGAAGGCGAGTGTCGCGTCCGGGATCGAGGCGCCGCTGCGTTTCTACGTCACCGAGAACGCCGACGGGTCCGCGACCCTGACCTACCGCCTGCCGAGCGCGGTGTTCGCGGTCTACGGCAGCGCCGATCTGGATGCGATGGCGAAGCAGCTCGACGCCATCTGGGCCAAGATCGTCGCCCAGACGGTCGGCGGCTGAGGGATAGGGCACGAGCCGGGCCATCCCAATTCGTCATTCCGGACAGCGCGCAGCACTGATCCGGAATACATGCCTGGGAGACCCGAGCGGCACCGATGCTCAGGCATGGATTCCCGCTTTCGCGGGAATGACGATCAGGAGAAACTGGGTTTGGCGCGAGCCACCTGCCTCGGAAGAGGAGTAGCCGGCCATCACGACCGCCAGTGACATAGACGAACCCGTCGGACCCGCCATCCAGCGGCCGGTGGTCGTGGCGGCGCTTGGCCTGCTCGCCGCCGGGGTCTGGTTGTTGGCCGACCAGGGCTGGCGGATGCCGGCGCTGATCGCGATCGGCGGGTTGCTGGGCATGGCCCTCTACCACGCCGCCTTCGGCTTCACCGCCGCCTACCGGCGGATGATCGTGCGCCGCGAGGTCGGCGCGGTCTCGGCCCAGCTCGTCATGCTCGCGGTCGGCACCGCGCTGTTTGCGCCGACGCTCGCCGAAGGGACGGTGTTCGGCGGGCGGGTCTACGGCGCCATTGCCCCCGCCGGGGTCCAGGTCGCGGTCGGTGCCTTCTTCTTCGGGCTCGGCATGCAGCTCGGTAACGGCTGCGGCTCGGGCACGCTCTTTACGCTCGGTGGCGGCAGCACCCGGATGATGGCGACGCTCTTGGCCTTCGTCGCCGGCTCGTTCTGGGCCAGCCTTCATATGCAGTGGTGGTCCGCAACACCGCGCTGGCCCGAGATCGCGCTCGGTCATGAGATCGGCTGGACGACGGCGGTGATCCTCCAACTCGCGGTGTTTGCGGCCGTGTGGTGGGGGCTCAGGCGCTGGGGCCGGATTGATCGCCGGGAAGGCGATGGGGCAACCGGCTGGAAACGGCTTTTGCGGGGCAACTGGCCGTTCCTCTGGGGGGCGTTGGCGCTGGCGCTTTTGAACTGGCTGACCCTGGTCGTCGCCGGCCACGCCTGGAGCATCACCTGGGCGTTCACGCTGTGGGGTGCGAAGACCGCCCAGCTCGTCGGCTGGGACCCGACCGGCAACTGGTTCTGGACCGGCGGCTTCACCGAGAATGCGCTCAAGGGCAGCCTCTTGGAGGACACGGTCTCGGTAATGAACGCCGGCATCGTGCTCGGCGCGCTTGCCGCCGCCGGCCTCGCCGGGCGCTATGCGCCGCGGATCGACTTCCCGCTGCGCTCGCTCGCCGCCGCGGCGATCGGCGGCTTGCTGATGGGCTATGGTGCGCGCATCGCCTTCGGCTGCAACATCGGCGCCTTCTTCTCCGGCGTCATATCGACCAGCCTGCACGGTTGGCTCTGGATCGCGCTGGCGCTCCCCGGCACCTGGCTCGGGGTCAAGCTCAGGCCGTTCTTCGGCCTCTCCAACGACTGAGCCCGCCCTGACCGCGCCGCCATGACCCCGCCTCCATGGACCGCTTGGCCGGGTTGGTTCATGCTGCGGCGAGGCAAAGTGGTGAGGCATGGCAATGGATTTGGGACTGCAGGATCGGGTGGCGCTGGTGACCGGCGGCGGCCGGGGCATCGGCAAGGCGATATCGCTCGCCTTGGCGGAACACGGCGTGAGTGTCGCGCTCTGCGGGCGCACGCCGGAAACCTTGGAAGCGACGGCGGACGAGATTTGCGCCCATGGCGTGGAGGCCTGGCCGATCCAGGCCGACGTCGGCGAGCCCGAGAACATCCAGCGCTTCGTCGCCGCGGCGGCGCAGGCGGCGGGGCGGATCGATATCCTGGTCAACAACGCGGTGAGCTCGCTGAGCGCGCCGTTCGACGAGCAGACCGATGAACACTGGCGGCACCACATCGACGTCAAGCTGATGGCCTATATCCGCTCCGCCCGTGAGGTCGTCCCGCATATGAAGGAGCGGGGCTGGGGCCGGATCGTCAATATCGGCGGCATGACCGCGCGCATCGCGGCACCGCTGCGCGTCACCAACGGCGTCGTCAACGCCGGCGTCGCCAACTTCACCAAGCAGCTCGCCGGCCATGTGGCGCCCGACAACATCACGATCAACTGCATTCACCCGGGCATGACCGCGACCGATCGGATGTTGGGCAACTTCGAGCGCCGCGCGAAGGACGCGGGCGTCACCATGGAGGAGATTTCGGCCGAGACCGTGGCGCAGATTCCGATGGGCAGGTTGATCGAGCCGCAGGATATCGCGTCGGCCGTTCTGTTCTTCTGCTCGCCGCTCGCCGACATCGTCACCGGGCAGTCGATCGCCGTCGACGGCGGCTCCGGCGAATCGGTGAACTACTAGGGGAGCAAGGCCCGCCGGCACCGGCCGGCCGATTATTCCGTGGTCATGGAAATCCGGCCGTCGCCCTCGATCGTCCAATGGGGGTTGTGCGCGATCTCCCAAATATGACCGTCAGGGTCGGAGAAATAACCCGAGTATCCGCCCCAGAAGGCACGCTCGGGTGGCTTGATAATTGTCGCCTTTGCGTCCCTCAACCGCGAAAAAATAGCATCTACTTGGTCCTCGGTCCGGACGTTATGGGCAAGGGCGAAGCCTTTGTAGTCGCCATGGCCGCTGTTGCCGGCCTCGGCCTTTGTGTCGCGCGCCAAATCGTCATGCGGATAGAGCGAAAAGACGATCCCGCCGAGATCGAAAAATGCGATTCCGGGTGGTCCCGGCGCCGCCGTCCATCCGATGACACCCTCGTAAAACGCCCTCGCCCGCTCGAGGTCGGTAACCCCGAGGGTAATCAGGCTCACCCGCTGCTCCATGGCTCAGCCCTCCGACGCCACCGCCCTGAGCCGCGTCAGCGCCTCCTCGGCCAACTGCCGGGTCAGCTCGCCGGCGCCGGTCTCGCGCCCCAGGCTCGCCGCCTGACCCGACCAGAGCGACGAGAACCAGCTGTCTCCCGCCGCCTCGGCCTTGGCCTTCAACGGGGCCAGGGCGCCGCCGGCGGTCGGGAAGGCGGGTGCGGCGAGCGACATCGGCCCGACCTCGCGCATCACCCGGTTGACCAGGCCGCGCGCCGGGCGGCCGGTAAACAGATTGGTCAGCGCCGTTTCGTCGCCGCTGGCGGTTCGCAGCGCCTCGCGGTGCAGGTCGCTGATCAACGCTTCGGGCGTAAACAGGTAGGCGGTGCCGACCTGCGCGCCGGCCGCCCCCAGAGCCATCGCCGCCGCGATGCCGCGGCCGTCGCCGATCCCGCCGGCGGCGATCACCGGCGCCTCGACCGCGTCGACGATCCGGGGCACCAGGGCCATGGTCCCGGCCTGGGTCGAGATATCGTCGCCGAGGAAAATACCGCGATGGCCGCCGGCCTCGTAGCCCTGGGCGATAATCGCATCGCAGCCCCGCGCCTCGAGCCAGCGCGCCTCCGCCACCGTAGTCGCCGAGCTCAAGACGACGCAGCCCGCCGCCTTGACGCGGGCGAGCAAAGCCTCGGCCGGCAGCCCGAAATGGAAGCTCACGACCTCGGGATGCAACTCCTCGACGATCCCG
>JASLSL010000063.1 GCA_030743445.1 Alphaproteobacteria bacterium | reverse complement strand
AGCTTCGGGTAGTGGGCCATCCCGGCCATGAAGATGCCTTCGGACAGGAAGTCGACCGGACGCAGCTTGACGTGCGCCTCGAGGAAGAAGCCCTCCATGTCGACCGGAACCTTGAGCTGGTTGCTCAAATCCTGCGCCGCGGGCGCGGGCACAACGGGGGTGCTGAGGACCAGCAGGTCGGGCCGGAGCACCATCTCGCGGCCCAGGATCTCCTCCCACACTCGGACCTCGATGCCACCGCCATCGCCGCCTGCAGACCGCTCGTCGCACGGCCCGGCGCCAGGCGGCCCGGCATCGGAGGGCACCGCGACGCGAACGGTCGGCTTGCGCGCCTCCTCGTAGCGCATGAGGATCACGCCGTTGTCGCGCGCGGCCGTGTAGAGCCGTTCCTTGAACCCGTAAACGCGCATATCGCGATAGAGGACGGTGATCCGAGCCGCCGGGTCGAGACCCTTGAGGACGAGCGCGTTCTTGAGCGCCGTCGTGCAGCAGATGCGGGCGCAGTACTTCTCGGCCGGCCCGACGCACTGGATCATCACGACCGACTTCGGCAGCGCCTCGCCGGGACCGCGGTCGTGCTCCGCCAGCAGCGCCTCGAACTGTTGCTGGGTGACGATGCGTGAACTCGTGCCGTAACCGTACTCGTCGCCACGGTATTCGACGCCGCCGGTGGCCAGGACCGTTACGCCGTGGGCCACCTCGATGCGATCGCCGGCGTCCGCGCCGGGGGCTTCGGCGCAGGGTGGCGGCCGGACGCGTTCGAGGACCGAGGAGAAGTTGCCAAGGAAACCGCCGGTTGCCGTCAACTCGGTGGCGAGGTGGAGGGTGACGAGTGGATGCGACCCGACCGCCTCGACGAGTTCGGCGAGGAAGGTCTGAGGATCGCGCTCCGGGTCCGGTCCATCGAGACCGAAGTGGAGGTGGCGCAGGTTGCCGCCGAGGCGGTCGTCGCGCTCGACCAGGTGGACCGGGAACCCCTGATCGGCCAGGGCCAGGGCCGCGGTCATCCCCGCTGCGCCACCGCCGACCACCAGCGCCGCCTTGACGATGGCCATCTCGGCCGTCTCGAGCGGCCTGAGCCGCGCCGCCCGCGCCGCCGACATGCGGACCAGGTCCTTGGCCTTCTCGGTGGCCGCCTCGCGCTGTTGCGCATGCACCCACGAGCACTGATTGCGGATGTTGGCCATTTCGAAGAGGTAGGGGTTGAGGCCGGCCTCGCGGATGCTGTCCTGGAACAAGGGGCCGTGGGTGATCGGCGTGCAAGCGGCGACGACGAGGCGGTTGGCGCCAAGCTCGCCCATTCTCTCGGTGATCCGCGCGATGCCGTCCCGCGCGCAGGCATAGAGCGTGTCCTCGGCGTGGATCACGCCGGGCAGCGCCTTCGCGTACTCGGCGACCCCGGGGACGTCGAGATAGCCGCCGATGTTGGTTCCGCAATGGCAGACGAAGACGGCGGTGCGTGCATCATCCGCCTCGACGTCGCGCTCTGGCGGGTAGTCGGCCTCGCGCGCGAGCGTGCCGCGCGCCCGGATCAGCAGTGCCGCCGCGCGGGCCGCCGCGCCGCTCGCGTCCAAGAGCGATTCGGAGATGTCCTTGGGCTCGCGAAAGGTGCCCGCCGCGAAAACGCCTGGCCGGGTCGTTTGCAGCGGATCGAACGGCATGGTCCGGCAGAATCCGTGCTCGTCAAGGGCGACGTCGAAGCGCTCGCCCAGCACCCTCGCGCTCTCGCCGATTTCCATGCCGACCGAAAGCACCACCATGTCGAACTCTTCCGCGACGATCGCCGGGGCGGCGGGATCGGCGGCCGCGTGGTCGGCGGGCGGTGCGCCGCGATCGACGTAATTGACGATCAGACCGCCGGTGGTCGGGTTCTCCTTGAGCGAGGAGATGCGGCAGCGGACATAGCGGATGCCGTGGGTCTCGCGCGCCTTTCGGTAGTAGCCTTCGTAGCCTTTGCTGAACGCGCGGGTGTCCATCATGAACACGCGGACCTCGATTCCGGGCGCCTGCTCGACCAGCCTCGTCGCCTGCTTCGCGGCGTACATGCAGCACACCGACGAGCAATAGTCGTGCGACTGGTCGCGCGAGCCGACGCATTGCAGGAAGGCGACCTTCCTCGGCGTCTGGCCGTCGGACCGGCGCGTTACCTGGCCGTTGGTGGGTCCCGACGCGCTCAGCAGCCGTTCGAACTGAAGCGAGGTGATGACGTTGGCATGGCGCCCGAAGCCGAACTCCTCGGACAGCTCGGCGCGGTACGGGCGGTAGCCGAGGGCGAGGATGACCGCGCCGATATCGAGCCGGCGCGTCGTTTCGGCCATCTCGTGGTCGATCGCGTCGAGGCCGCAGACGTCGGAGCACATCAGACATTCCGAGCAGATGCCGCAGGACAGGCAGCGCGCCGCCTCGGCCATGGCGTCGAACCGGGTATACCCGCCCTCGACCTCGACGAAACTTCCCTGGCGCTCGGTGTCCGCGATCCCCGGCTGTCGCAGGCGCGGCGCGATGGCAAGCTCGCCCTTGAGCACTCGGGCGTCGAGCTCGGCCTGGGTGAGCTCGGCCACCGGCGGCTCTGGCGCCGGCCCCGCTTCCATCGCCTCGCCGCGCAGGTAGCGTTGAATGGCCTGGGCGCAGCGGTGCCCGCTCGCCACCGCCTCGATGACGAAGGCGGTGCCGCTGATGCTGTCGCCGGCGGCGAACACCCCGGGCCGGTCGGTCGCGCAGGTCTCGGGATCGACGGCGATGGTCCAGCCGCTCGTGACCTTCACGCCGGCGTCCTCGGGGATGAACCCGAGACCGACCCGCTGGCCGACCGAAAAGACGATGGTGTCGGCGGCCAGCAGGTGGACGGAGTCCGGCTCGACCTGGGCCACCATCCGGCCGTCGTTGCCCATGTCGAAGCGCGCGACGCGCTGGCACTCGAGGCCGGCGACACGGCCGGCCCCGTCGTCGACGACGCGCAGAAAGTTGAGCCCGACATGCATGGCGATGCCTTCCGAGCGCGCCCAAGCGATCTGCTCGTCGTTCGCCGGCATGCGGCCGGTGCTGCCGCGCACCGCCATCCGCACGTCGCTGGCGCCGAGCCGCACCGCGGTGCGCGCCACGTCGACCGCGACGTCGCCGCCGCCGACCACCAGCACCCTCCTGCCCGCGATGTCGGCCCGGGGATCGGGGGCATTCGGGCCGCCGCGTTCCGCCAGGCGCACGTCGCGCAGGAAGCGCGTGTTGATCAGCACCCCGTCGAGGTCGTTGCCGGGGATCGGCAGGCGGACGCCCTCGTGCGCGCCGACGGCAATGAGCACCGCCTTGAAGCCGTCGTCGAACAGGTCGTCGAGCCGCGCCACCGGCGCGTTGAGCCTGAGCTCGACGCCG
Source organism: Alphaproteobacteria bacterium (assembly GCA_030743445.1). Lineage (GTDB taxonomy): Bacteria > Pseudomonadota > Alphaproteobacteria > UBA8366 > UBA8366 > JASLSL01. The sequence goes on along the minus strand of JASLSL010000063.1, from coordinate 1,466 downwards.
AGGTCCAGGATGTCCTGGACTTCGCGATCGATGATCGACCCCGGCAGGCGGAATTCGGGAACGCCGACCCGCAGCATGCCTCCGGCCACGGGCAGTGCCTCGAACACGGTGACCCCATAGCCCGCCCGACACAGGTCCTGGGCGGCGGTCAGGCCGCATGGCCCGGCGCCGATGATGGCGACACGCTCTTCGCGGCGGCGTGGGACGGGCTCGGGCGCGATGCGCGGCCTGGCGTAAACGGTGTCGGTGACGAAGCGCTTGAGGCCGCGGATGTTGACCGGCTCGTCGACCTTGGTCCGGCTGCACGCGATCTCGCAGCGGTGATCGCAGATCCGCCCGCAGACGGCGGGAAAGGGGTTGTCCTCCACGATCGTCCGGTAGGCGTCGTCGATGCGGCCGTCGCGGATGAGCGAGATGTAGCCCTGTGCCCGTTGGCCGGCGGGGCAGGCGTCGCGGCATGGGGCGATGCCCCGCTTCTCGATCGCATAGGCGTCCGGAGTCGCCTGGGGGTACAGCCGGTGGGCCGCCGGCTGCTCGCTGAGCCCTTCGTCGAAGCGGCTGGGGAAGCGTTCGGGACAGACCTCGGCGCATTCGCCGCAGCCGTTGCAGCTCGCTTTGTCGACGTAACGGGGCCGCGCGCGCACCGTGGCGGTGAAGCGGCCGGCGGCGCCGACGAGGTTCATGACCTCGCTCTCGGTCAGGATTTCGATGTTGAGATGCCGCCCGACCTCGACCAGGCGCGGCGAGATGGTGCACATTGCGCAGTCGTTGGTCGGGAAGGTCTTGTCGAGCTGCGCCATATGGCCGCCGATCGCCGACTTTTCCTCGACCAGATAGACCTTGTACCCGGCATCGGCGAGGTCCAGCGATGCCTGCATGCCGGCGATGCCGCCGCCGACGACCATGACGGCGCCGATCACATCACGGTCCTGGGCAGGACCGATTGCAGTCATTTGCTCGCACTCCCCTCATCGCAACGGCTTCTGGCGACAACGGCGGTTTTCGGGCCACCGGACCCATGGACGCTCGCACGCCTCCATCGCAGCAGGTAACCCCAGCTCGGGTCGCGATGTCGTTGACTTGCATCAGGAAGTCGGGGTTAAGAGGACAGGCTTGTCGGTCGGGGCCGGGCCGCCGCGCCGCAGCGTCTGGATCACGATCCGTTGGGGCGGTAGGTTCTGGCCTCGTCGAACATCGCGGCGATGTTTTCCGGCGGCACATCGGCCTGGATGTTGTGGACCGAGTTGAGGACGTAGCCGCCGCCGCGACCGAGGATGTCGGCGACCCGGCGGACCTCGGCGCGGACCTCCTCGGGGGTGCCGAGTGGCAGCACCCGCTGGGTATCGATCGCGCCCCAGAACGAAATCCGGTCGCCATAGTCGGCCTTGAGGCGCTCCGGCTCCATGTTCCTCGCTCTCACCTGGACCGGGTTGATGACGTCGATCCCGATGTCGATGAAGTCGTCG
>JASLSL010000062.1 GCA_030743445.1 Alphaproteobacteria bacterium | reverse complement strand
GGGCTCGGCTACCAGGCGTTTCTCGCCAAGAAAAAATATCTAACTTCTTGCCGTCTAGAGCACCGCCTTCGCCGCGGCGACCAAAAACCCCGCGTCGTTCTGGATGGTGACCAGCCGCCAGCCCTTGGCGAGGTACTCCTTCGCCATTTCGCCGCTACCGCAATGGATGCACGGAACCACGTCGTTGCGCTTGGCGCCCTCGAGGATCGCGTCGATCGCCTTGAGCACCTTGGGCACGTCCGGCACCGGGTTGGGCGGCGAGCCGAGGCTGATCGCCAGGTCCGAGGGGCCGACGTAAAGCGCGTCGAGCCCTGGGGTCGACAGAATATCGTCGAGATTGTCGAGCGCCTCCTGGGTTTCGATCATCGCCAGCGTAGCGACACTCCGGTTGGCCCAGTCCTTGTACTCGGGCGGATTGGCGAACGGGATGCGCACCGGACCCCAGCTGCGATTGCCGTCGGGTGCATAACGGCAGGCGGAGACGAAGGCCGCGCACTGCTCGGCCGTGTTGACCATTGGGCAAACGATGCCGAGCGCGCCCGAATCCAGGAACTTCATAATCCAAGCCGGATCGTTCCACGGCACCCGGACCAGCGGGATTGCACCGGCGCCGGAGACCGTCTGGATCATCGTCATCGCTTGGCCGAGATCGATCATGCCGTGCTGGGTGTCGATGGTGACCGTATCCCAGCCGGCCTTGGCCATCATCTCGGCCGACACCGGGCTGTTGATCGCAAGCCAGGCGTTGACCGCGCTGCCGCCCTCGGCCCAGAGCTTGTTCAACGAGTTTGGTTCGCTCATGTGATCCGCCTCAATAAGTCACGACGCTGCGGATCGACTCGCCCGCATGCATCAGGTCGAAGGCCTTGTTAATGTCGTCGAGCGCCATGGTGTGGGTGATCAGGTCGTCGATGTTGATCTTGCCCTCTATGTACCAGTCGACGATCTTCGGTACGTCGGTTCGGCCCCTCGCACCCCCGAAGGCGGTGCCGCGCCAGACCCTTCCGGTGACGAGCTGGAATGGCCGCGTCGCGATCTCGGCACCCGCCGGCGCCACGCCGATGATGATGCTCTCGCCCCAGCCCTTATGGCAGCACTCCAATGCCGCGCGCATCACCTCGACATTGCCGATGCACTCGAAGCTGTAGTCGGCGCCGCCCTTGGTCAGGTCGACCAGATAGGGCACCAGGTCGCCCTCGACCTCTTCGGGATTTACGAAGTGGGTCATGCCGAACTTCTCGGCGAGCTCCTTCTTGCCGGCGTTGAGGTCGACGCCGACGATCATGTCGGCGCCCGCGATGCGCGCGCCTTGGATCACGTTGAGGCCGATGCCGCCGAGCCCGAAGATCACCACGTTGTCGCCGGGCTCGACCTTGGCCGTGTTCATCACCGCGCCGAGCCCGGTCGTCACGCCGCAGCCGATGTAGCACACCTTGTCGAACGGTGCGTCCTCGCGGATCTTGGCGACCGCGATCTCGGGCATCACCGAGAAATTCGCGAACGTCGAGGTGCCCATGTAGTGGAACACCTTTTCCTTGCCGAGGGTGAACCGGCTGGTGCCGTCGGGCATCACGCCCTGGCCCTGGGTTTCGCGGATCGCTTGGCACAGATTGGTCTTGCCGCTGGTGCAGTACTCGCACACGCGGCATTCCGGCGTGTAAAGCGGAATGACGTGGTCGCCTTTCGCCACACTGGTGACATTCTTTCCGACATCGACCACGATGCCGGCGCCCTCGTGGCCCAGGATCGCCGGGAAGATACCCTCCGGATCGGCGCCCGACAGCGTGAACTCGTCGGTGTGGCAAATGCCGGTCGACTTGATCTCGACCAGCACCTCGCCTTCCTTCGGGCCTTCCAGATCGACGGTTTCGATGCTCAAGGGTTCGCCCGCCTTGTGGGCGACCGCAGCGCGGCTTTCCATGGACCTCTCCCCGATGAAGCGTTCTTGTCGTTGCGCCGAGGCTCGCAAATGGACGCTGCGTTTTCAAGCGTGGTTTTGACGCCTTGCCTCTTCCTGTAAACAAAGCGATCAAAGGGATCGCCGGAGGGACGCGAATGATTACCGAACAAGACATCGTCGGCACTTGGCTGATGGATGATCGCGGCGCGACGACGGAACACGACCATCTGGTCGCGGATCGCTACGGCGCCAAACAGGAAGGCCTGTTGTTGATCTCGTCCGATGGTTGGCTGTTGGCCGCCGTCTGTTGGGCCGATCGGCCGCCGTTGACGGATAATCCCGCCTTTCACACCGACGCTCCGGACAAGGACCGGCTCCGGGCTTTCGATACCTATCTTTCCTACGGTGGAAACTGGCGGCTCGAGGATGGTCGGTTGATCACCAAGGTGCGTTTCGCGCTCAACCCGGGCTGGGTCGGAACCGAAGAGGTGCGCGGCCTCGAGCTACTCGACGACGGACGGCTCAAGCTGACCGTGACCCGGCGCTGGCCCACAGGTGAAGAGATCGAAGCCTGGGTCACCTGGCGGCGGGCCGAGGCGACGCTCCGATCCAAGCCGGGCTAATCCAAGCCGGGCTAATCCGAGTCGGGGGTGTTAGCGCAAGACGACGCAGGGCCGGCCCAAGGCCTGCATCTGCGCCAGGCCGACCGCGGCGTCGACGAGCCCTCCCTCGGCCGCGCGCCGCAACCACCCGATCGCCTGTGTGCAATCGTGTTCGCCGCCGAGACCGTTGGCGAGCAGTACGGCGAGAAAGTACTGCGCCGGGACAAATCCCCTGTTCGCGGCCGGTCGAAGCCAGCGGGCCATTGCCGCGTAATCGGGCAGAATGCCGGTGCGCTGCCAGAAATCGACGCCGAGCGCGTCGCGCCCGACGCCGTTGCCCTGGTCGATGGCGCGGCGGAACCATGCCGCGGCTTTTTCCCGGTCCCGCGGCAGGCCGCGACCTTCGACGTAAAGCAGGCCGAGCCAGATTTGCGCTTCCGGCATCGCCTGTTCGGCGGCTTTCAGGAGCCAGTCGACCGCTTTCTCGGCGTCACGCGAGACGCCGCGGCCGGTGACGTAGGATTCGCCGAGTAGGTATTGGGCCTCGAGCGATCCCTGTTCCGCCGCCCGGCGGTACCATTTCGCCGCCACCACTAGGTCACGGGGCGCGCCGCGCCCTGTCGCATGGCCAATACCGAGGACGAGCTGGCTCATGCGATCGCCATGCTCGGCGCTCGCCCGCGATTTCATGACGGTCGCGGCGAAGCTCATGTCCTCGAAGGTCGGCTTGTCGACCTCGGCCGGCACTCGATCGGCGGAGAGGAGCAGCACGGTTACGACTGAAGCGCAAACGATGATTCGCATGGCGTCAGGGTTTGATCGCCTTGATCCAGTCGGCGATGCGTTCGATCACCGGCTCGCGTTGATCCAGAAAACCATGGTGCGATTTCGGACCGCATTCGGCGTCGACCTCGCCGCCATCGCCGCCGGTGATGGTCATGAGCTCCGTTTTCGGTGAATTGACGAGTTCCTTCGGCAGGCTATCCGCATCCCGCCACAGGGTTACGTAACAGCTATCGTCCTTGTGGTGAACCACCAGAGCTGGCACGCGGATGTCCTCGACGTCGACGTCGAAGACGCTGTCCTGCATGCGATTACCGGTCGCGACGACGCTCGAGGTCAGGACGATCCCGTCCGGCCCCTCGCGCCCCGAGAGGCGTGCCGCGCCGTTGGCGGCGGAAATCGTGCCGCGGCTGGTGCCGATCAGCCAGACCGGCACCGGAGTCAGCTCGCGCAGCCGTTTGATGACGGCGGCGATGTCCCTGGCGTGCGCGGCGGTTTTCCGGTGGCCCGACATGCCGTCGTGGTCCTTTTCGTCGGAGGGAGCGTCGACCACCGCGACCAAAAGGTCATGGCTGGCAAATATATTTCGCGTCTTGACGAGAAAATTTCCGCCACGCTTGATCGTACCGTCTTTCCTGAGGCCGATCTTGCCCTTGCCGCCGGTGAACAAAATGGCGCTGGCCACCGGTTTCCCGGGTGGTTCTATGAACAGCACCCGCTGCTTGACCCCGGGTCGCGCGGGCAGATCCTCGGCCCATTCCTTCGAGGTGGCCAGACCGGGTGCGGCAAACACGATCAAAACGAGGAAAATAAAAAAGCGTCGCATCACCTTAACCTCCGCCCCAAACTCAATGCCCAGTAATGCACCGAACGGACGCGTCCGCCGTCCTCCGGCAGATAAGTATAACCGACGCCGGCCTCTTGGACGTTGCGGTCGAGCATCGCGTGTCGGTGGTCATTCGACAGTTTCCAGCCTTCGACCGCCTCGGCCGGGCTGGCGTGTCCGGCGGCCAGGTTTTCGAGGATGCGGCGCCAGGTGTAACCGGCCGTGGTCGCCCGATCGCCGACCGTGCCGCCCTCGGGTGAGACGTGATCGAAATAGTCGCGCCGCGCCATGTCGTCGGCGTGGGCCTGTGCTGCAATGTTGAGCCGCTCGTTCAAGCGCACCGGGTCGAGGCGGTACTCGGCGCGAAATTCGTTGATGCGGTGGACGATCTCGCGCTGCCAGTCGCCGCGGACGGCGCGCGTTGGCTCGGCCAGGGTCAAGACCCAAAAATGATCGAGACCGCTACGCCCCGGCCCTTTTGCCTTGGCGGCATAGGCGAGGCCCGCCTCGACGAAATCCGGATCGAGCAGGTACTTTCGGCTGTCTTCCTTTTCGACCCAGTGGGCGACGACGGCGGCCGGAGAACGATAGCCGGCGGCCATTTGCAGAGCGACGCGCATATAGGGGTAACCGGCGTCGCGGATGCGGGACTCGAAGGTCGAGCCGTCGGCGCCGCGGACGTCGAAGAAATCGCGCCGGGCCATCTCGCGGGCGTGGCTTCGCGCCGCCACGGTCAAGCGCGCCTCGATCCGAATCGGCTTGAGTCCATGTTGCCCGCGGAGCGCATTGATGTGTTTCAGCGCCTGCAACGGCGCGTTTTCGGCCAGCGCCGGCGGCCCGGCGATCAGCACGGCGACAATGAAAAGAATTATTGTGCGCCGCATCATGGAATGGTGGCCTTTAGTGGACGATGATCTCCGGCATCTTCCGTCCCAGAGCTGCCCCTTCGTCGTTTACTTTGTCCCAGATGCGGTCGGCGATGGCGCGGAACGTCTTGGCGTGCTCGTTCTCCGGGTCGCTGACGACGATCGGCCGGCCCCCGTCCGAGGTCTCGCGAATCTCGATGTCGAGCGGCACCTCGCCCAAGAAGTCGATGCCCAGCCGCTCGGCTTCCAGCTTGGCGCCGCCATGGCTGAAGATGTGCGATTCGTGACCGCATTCGGGACACTTGAAGTAGCTCATGTTCTCGACGACGCCCAAGACCGGAACGTCGACCTTGCGGAACATGTTGAGCCCCTTGCGCGTATCGAGCAAGGCTATGTCCTGTGGCGTCGACACGATCACCGCGCCGGCCAAAGGCACTTGTTGCGCCATCGTCAGTTGTGCGTCGCCGGTGCCGGGCGGCATATCGACGATCATGATATCCAACTCGCCCCAATTGACGTCGCGCAGCATCTGCTGCAGCGCGCTCATCACCATCGGACCGCGCCAGATCATCGGCGTGTCCTCGGCGACGAGGAAGCCCATCGACATGACCTTGAGGCCGTAATTCTCCATCGGGTCCAGGGTCTGACCGTCGGCGCTGTTGGGTTGGCCGGAGATACCCGTCATGCGCGGTTGCGAGGGCCCGTAGATGTCCGCGTCCAGCATGCCGGTCTTGTGCCCGGCCGCAGTGAGCGCCAGGGCGATATTGACCGCGACCGTCGACTTGCCGACACCGCCCTTGCCGCTGGCGATGGCGACGATGTGCTTGACCCCGGGGGCGAGCGGCGCGTCGGGGCCCGCGCCGTGTGGGGCGGGACCTTGCGGCGCCAGACCCTGCGCTTGCGGCGGCGGCGGTTGTTGCGCGCCGGCCTGGCGTTCGGCGGTCAGCACGGCAGTCACCGACAGCACCCCTGGCACCGCATCGACCGCTTCCTCCGCCGCCTTGCGCAAAGGCTCGAGTTGGGGACCGCGTTCCGGATCGACTTCGATCGCAAACCCGACATTGCCGTCCTTGACGACGAGACCCGAAACCATCCCGAGCGAGACCACGTCCTCGCCGTTGTCGGGATCGGTGACGCCCTTCAGCGCATCGAGCACCTGATCTTCGGTGACCTCGGCCATGCTTGAAAACTCCCGAAACGACCCAATATGCGTATCCGCCGCAGTTCCTTAGCTTTTACCGGCGTGGCGGGGTATGCTGTCATATAGGATAAGCGGCCCGCTTGGAAAGGGCTGCGGCAGGGCGATTAACCACAGGATTTATAGGCGGGGACAGATTTCATGCCATGGCAAAACCAAGGCGGCGGCGGCGGCCCGTGGGGCGGTCGTCCGGGAGGCGGTAAGCCGCCGCCCGATATCGAGGAGATGCTGCGTCGCAGCCAGGACAAGGTACGACGGTTCCTGCCGAGCGGCGGCTCGGGCAAGGGGCTGATCCTGATCGCGGCGATCGTCGTGCTGGTCTGGCTCGCTACCGGGTTCTACCGGGTCGACACGAACCAGCAGGGTGTGGCGCTGATCTTCGGCAAGCTTTGGGCGCAGACCCTACCGGGCCTGCACTACAACCTTCCGGCGCCGATCGGCGAGGTGATCACGCCGGAGGTGACGCGCGTCAACCGGGTCGAGGTCGGTTTCCGCGGCGGCACCGCCGGCCGTCGGTCGTCGGTCACCCGCAACGTCATCCAGGAAAGCCTGATGCTGACCGGTGACGAGAACATCATCGACATCCAGTTCGTGGTGTTCTGGAAGATCAAGAACGCCGCGAATTTCCTTTTCAAGGTCCGCAATCCCGAGCTGACGGTGAAGGCCGCGGCCGAAGCCGCGATGCGCGAGACCATCGGCAAGGACGAGTTCGAAACGGCCCGCACCACGGGACGCGGCAAGATCACCGGCTCAACCAAGGTGCTGATCCAGAGGATCCTCGACGATTACGGCGCGGGAATCACCATAACCACCGTCGAAATCCAGAAGGTCGATCCGCCGGAAGCGGTGATCGACGCTTTCCGCGACGTCCAGGCGGCGCGTGCCGACAAGGAACGCGCGGTCAACGAAGCGACCGCCTATCGCAACGAGGTGGTCCAGCGGGCCCTGGGCCAGGCGGCGCAAGTCGTTGCCTCGGCCGAAGCTTACAAACAGGAGAAGATCAGGAAGGCGGAAGGCGAATCGCAGCGCTTCCTGTCGGTCTACGAGGAGTACATCAAGGATAAGGATGTCACCAAGCGGCGCATGTATCTCGAGACCATGGAAGGCGTCTTGCAGGGAATGGACAAGGTGCTGCTCCAGGACAGCAGCGCCGTGCCCTACCTGCCGCTCGACCAATTGACCAAGCCAAGGGACAAGTCGAGTGCGGAGAAGGGGGCGGCGAAATGAAACGCAGCGCGCTCATAGCAGGCATTGTGATCGTCGCCCTCGGCATTACCGCGTTTTCTTCGATCTTCGTGATTCGCATGGGCGAACAGGCACTGGTCACCCAATTCGGCGACCCGCGGCGCGAGGTCAAGGATCCGGGCCTTCATTTCAAGCTGCCGTTCATCCAGGAGGTGGTTTACTTCGACAAGCGGATATTGGATTTCGACGCGAATGCGGAGGAAATCCCGACTTCCGACCAGAAACAGCTCGTGGTCGACTCCTTCGCGCGATACCGCATCGTCGAGCCGCTGGCCTTCTACCAAACGGTCAGCAACGAGAGTAATGCGCAGAGTCAGCTCAACAACATCATCAGCTCGAACCTGCGCGAGATTTTCGGCCAGTCGTCGCTTGCGACCCTGATGACCGCGAAGCGCGCCGAACTGTTGATCGCCATCAGCAAGGCGGTCGATACCGGCTCGCGACATCTCGGCATCGAGGTCGTCGACGTGCGGATCAAGCGCGTCGACCTGCCGGAGGAGAACAGTCAGGCGATCTTCCGTCGGATGCAGACCCAGCGCGAGCAGGAAGCCCGCCAAATCCGCGCCGAAGGCGATCGCGACGCAAGGCGGATTCGCGCCGACGCTGACAAGCAGCAACGGATCATTATCGCCGATGCCAAGAAGACCGGGGAAATCCTGCGTGGCGAGGGCGATGCTGGGGCGACAAAACTTTACAACGACGCCTATGGCAGGGACCGCGATTTCTTCGACTTCTTCCGCTCGATGCAGGCGATGAGCAAGGGCCTCACCGGCGACTCGACCAGATACGTCGGGCCGCCCAAGGGCGACTTCTATCGCTTCTTCCAAAGTGGTGAAGGTAGCGACGTCGGCGAGGGCGACAAGAAATAGACGATCTGATCACCGCGCTTGGCCTGGTATTGGTGATAGAAGGGGCACTTTACGCCCTCTTCCCGGGCCGCATGCAGCGCATGATGGCGCAGGCGATCGAAATTCCGCCGCCGGTTTTGCGCTGGGGCGGATTGATCGCCGCGGTCATTGGCTTCGCGATCGTCTGGTTGGTACGTGGTTAGCGTGCGGCGACAACGTTTTTCGCCGCATTTAAAACACAATTTGGCGTATATTGGCCGAAGCGTGGGAAATGTTGTGATTAATGCGGCCGATGCATTGAATCTCGACCAATTGTGTCCCAAATTCGGACCAAGCCGTGACGATCCCAATATCTCGGGACCAGGCAATTTGGAACACAACTTACAGTTAGATGGAGAATACCGGTGACCCGGATTATCAGCCCATTGGTAAGAAAGGCAGGCGCCACGCGCCTGGTTTTGATCCTGCCTCTATTGGCGGCGCTGCTTTGGCTGCCGGTCGAGGCCGACGCGCGCGGTGCGCCCAACAGCTTTGCCGATTTGGCGGAGCGGTTGCTGCCCGCCGTCGTCAACATTTCGACCACTCAGAAAATCGAAGGCCGGTCGGGCCAGGAAATGCCGCAATTCGATTTCCCGCCAGGCTCGCCGTTCCGCGATTTCTTCGAGGAGTTCAATCGCCGTCCCCGCGATGCGCCGCGTAAGGGGACCTCGCTCGGTTCCGGCTTCATTATCGACAAATCGGGCTTCGTGGTGAC